>JAYTRB010000503.1:0-17260 GCA_043746425.1 Planctomycetia bacterium | reverse complement strand
AATCCATCAAGGCAACCAAGAACACAGGGAACAGACCCGTTTCAGAAGGACGCGGTTCGTCGCCGCAGGCACGGTACGCAAACGTAGCATATATCCGCGCCGCGGTCGGCCGTTTTCGGAGAGTGCGGGCAGAGACTTCTACGTTTCGGCCGTACAGGAGGGATCTTCTGTCGCAACCGCTTCGGTCTATGCCGCTTTTACCAAATTTGCAGCCGGCTTGATTGCCGCTGGCGGCTGCCGAGGTTTGCATCGCCTGGCGGGCGGAGCGAGGAAATCGGCGGCAGCCAATCGAACTTCAGGCCCAGCAATCTCGATCAATGCCAGATCGTGAACCGAAACGCGCCACGGTTATTGGCAGTAGTTTCGGGAGCCCGCGGCTGTCGCTTATTGCGTGATTTCAGCAGCGGCGGTTTGGTGTTCCTGCCCGTTTAATTTATTTTCCAGCTGCTTCAAACTTCACCGGCGACAGCTTGCCGTCGAGTGTAGCCTCGAACACCATTTTGGCGTGCGGGTCGGCGATCAGCAGGTGCTCTCCCGTAAAAGTAATTCCCACCGGCTTGTTCAGAGGTTTTTCGGTGAGCCACTTCTCGGGTTTACCATCCTTGGGAATCTTCCAGACGGCCTGACTGTAGTTATCGCACACGTAGGCGTTCTGTTCGTTGTCGAGCGCAATCGTGTGCGGCAAATTAAATGGATGCCCTTCCACGACCGTCTCAATCTTTCCGCCGGCAACAATCCGCACCACCTGGTCTTTATTGCTGCCAGCCGATACCACCCAGATACGGTCGTCGGAATCGACGGCGATGCCGCGCGGCGCGTTTATTTCGGCCACCATTACCGGTTCACCTCCGGCTTCAGGAACTTTTACAATCTGATGAATCTCAAGATCACACACCAGAATATCTCCGTGACTGTCGAAGGCGATCGCCATCGGTATTCCAATTCCTGCTTTCGACAAGGGTTCCGGCTGGTTATCGGCATTGAAGCGATAGATTTCACGGGTGGAACTGTCGCCTGCGACAACCCGGCCCTTGGCATCGACCGCCACGCACCGCACGGCATTGAGGGGAGTGCGAAACTTCTTCGACCCCTGGAAGAATGGTTCGAGCTTGCCGCCGGAAATTTTCCAGATGCCGTGCATATCCCTGTCGGCGACAAAAATCGAGCCGTCCTTGTCGGCGGCGACCGACAGTGGATACTGCATGTCATCCGCCTGGATCGAACTGACGGCGAGAATGCCAATCACAACAAGTACGCTGGAGATTCTGGTCATAAAACGGTTCGATTCAAATTAAGGAGGCATATTCGTCTGGCCTGGCGGCGACCCGCGCGACGCTGATCTTGGGCTGCTTTGCCGTGGCACGCTACTCGCTGTTCGCTTTACGACCGAACAACTGCACCTGCCGCCAGAATTCCAGGGGCGATTGGGTGCGGGTCTGGTACTGGTGCAGGTAATCACGGTGCCGCGGAGTGTCTGGATATGCTTCGTCGGCCCGATAAGGGTAACCGCTCATGCCATGAAACGGCAATGGTTCGACCGCCTGACTGGTGAGAACATTCAAATCATTGTCTTTGTCCCAGCCGACGTTGTGCAGTAGAAAATCGCGTTTCCAGCCAGCGGGCGGAGATTTCTCGGTCACAGAAAATGCCACCGTGATCTCATCCCCCGATCCGAAAATGACTTGCAGATCGTCCTCTGCCTGCAACAGCTTTGTCACGTTGCCATATCGCGTGAACCGTCCCGCCATCGGCGCCCATTTGGGACTGCGGGTGACGCGGTTATAGTCATACCCGTCGGGACCAAATCCCGAATTAGGGAGGATTGCCGAATACCCGCGATAGTGCAGATCGGCCGCGGCAACTGGCAATTTCGTCAAGGCCAATGCTGTCGGCGCTTCGTCAACCGAAAAGAACGCAGCGTCCCAGCAGAACTCCATGTTCGTGAGGATGCGCACGCGATAATCGTCAGTGAGGAATACGCCCGACAGGTCGACGGCAATCGTCTTCGTTCTTCCCCCCGGAAAGCCCATAAAGGGACGCACCACCTGCCAATTGCCGTGCTCGTCAGGGACGGCGATGGCCGGCGGCCGGGGGGCCAGAGCCGACGGGTCTTGTGAAACGCCCATTCTTAACGAAGTGCTGGCGGGGTAGAGCCAGCCCGTCAGGAACAGCGTGATGCTCTTCGGCTGCGCCAGCGGCCCCAGATCGAGCTCAAGGTAGTGCTCGTCGGTCAGCCCACGGCGGGGTTCGGCGTCAAATCCTTTCATAAAGACACCGTCTTCGTGGGCAATCGCTTGAAGCACGTCGCGTCCGTGCTTGTCTTGCGCGGTGAGGGGCAGCTTCCGATCACGAACCGTATGAATCTTGAACTCGGCCAGCTCGGGCGGTCCCACTTTTTCGTTCGAGAAGATACTGACATCGGCCGGGTGATCGACAACAATCAATTCCATCTGATCGAGATAAGAAGCCTCCCACAACTCTTCGGTCATCTGGATCAGGTATTTTCCGTCTTTGGGCTGCAGGCGGTCCCCGGGAATCATCAGGTATTCCCACGCGCGGGGTTCCGCCACTACCCCTTCGGCAAGTTGTAGTCCCAGCGGGGCCGCCCAGCAGGCGTCGGTGCAGAATTCAAAATGGGAGCCGTTCCAGGTGTAGAAGTAAGGACATGACGTACCGATGGCGTGGATTCGGCACAAGGTAAAGTCAGCCTTGGGCGCCACGGCAGGCTGCGGGACGCCATTCGTCCAAATGACGCGCAGTACGTCCGCAACTGGTTTTGTTCCGAGGCCGAAATGCGTAACTTGCCCCAGAATTACCTGTGCCTGATATTGGCGTCCTGCCTTCAACTCGAGCACGCTGCCAATGCCCAGATGATTGACGTCTCCGGTATTCTGGTTGTCGCCACTTTTACCCATCGCCTTCACCGCCAGCCAATGGTTTTTGTTCCCGCCGTCGTTTTCGTACAGCACCAGTTGACCGGTTTCAGCGACTACCAGATCAAGGTCGCCGTCGTCATCCATGTCGGCCGCACAGCAGGCCACGACATTCGCCGGCCGCGGAGTTTCGATTTGGCTTGCCGACTCAAAACGGGGCCCCGAAACGCTCCAATACACCGTGATTCCCCGCTGATCCCACGTGACGAGGTCAGAAACAGTGTTATTGTCGAAATCGCCGATCAGCGAACCGGCCACCGATTGCGTCGTCAGCTCGAGCTCGTCAAGGGGCTCCACGAGCCCCGGGGCTTTGGTGCTCGTCCGCACGAGACGTGCCCCCTTTGATCCAGTTCCGATTACGTCCCACGACGCATTGCCGTCGACATCGGCAATGTTAAGAGCCTGCGCGAGGGTGAGATTGGCCAGCAGGCCCTCAAAAGGACGCCAACGCATCGAACCGTGACGCAGGTTTTCGAGCCAGCCGGCCGCCTCGCCAGTTGGTCCCGAGACGACGATGTCGATATCCAGATCGCGGTCCCAATCGACTGCGACCAGCGCCGTCGCCGCCAGTTCCTGGGATGGCAGAGCCGAACGTTTCGTCAGCTCTTCGAACTTCAATTGGCCCTGGTTCGACCAGATCGAAAGGCCGGCCTTTGCCGACAGAATGAGATCGAGATCGCCGTCATGGTCAATGTCGGCCAAAACGCCCGCGAGCACGTTTCGCAGACCCATAAAGGCTTCGTTCTGTTCCACCACGACCAGCGTTCGTTTTCCGGTTGCGTCGACGTCATTGCGAAAGACCTGCACCCCTGCCGGCCCGAAGACCACTGGCTCGACGTCGCCCGGCTGGCACGATTCTCGGGCCGTGGCATCTGTGGCATTGACCGCAGCTTTCAAATCGGCGATCGGCTTGGCGACCGCATTTTCATCGCGATCGAGATCGGCGACGAGCAGCCCGTTCATCGGCCCAGCAACGGCGACAGAGAGCGTTTTTTCCCAGGGCGAGGTCGCTTTAACGCGCGACATAACCGCCAACTCATTCTCAGTCAGGGCGATCACGTCCGGTGTGCCATCCAGATCGAAATCCGAAAGATTCAGCGCCTTTACCCCCGCAAGTTCTGGGAATTGTCGCGCGCTGGAAAGGGCCTGCAACGTTACCGCAAGTCGCGGTGTTTCGGCGATGGTTTCTGCTCCCCGCGCGCCGCACACCTCCGGACTGAAGCTGAGCACTACGTAAGCCAGCAGATGTCGATTCAAACGCCGCAAATCGCTTCGCACCCATTCCTCGGGCTTCAGAGCATTGTCGAAGAGCCGCGATCGTGCCAGAACCAGCGGCCATTTCTCTTCCTCGACGGCGGTCTTCAGTTGTTCTGCCGTGGCGCCCAGATCAACGCGAAGCTTCTGTTCGACGGCCGGAACGACGGATGCGACTTGCTTTCGCAGCGCGGCAAGTGTTTCGAGAATCTGGCGGTCTTTCTGCTCGGCATGGACGACGAGTTGCTGCTTCAGAAGGTAGGAATTTGTCGGGTCGGCCTCGAGAGCTTTGGCAAGCGCTTGTCGCGAAGCCTTTCGCAGGGCGTCGTCAATGGTCGCATTACCGACGTCGTACATCGAATACCAGACGGCCGCGTCATGCGGTGCAAGTTTCGCGGCTTCTTCCAGCTCGGCAATGGCTGTACTCGCGTCCGACTGGTGATTGGCGATGTTCGCGGCGAGAATATAAGGAATGGGGGATTGAGGTTCGAGCTTTTTGGCAGCCTCGACCGATTTCGCAATTTCACTCACAGCCAAACCTACAGCCGGTTTTTGCAGTAACTCTTCGGGCTTCAACTTCTTGAGTTCAAGCACTCGGCAAATCGCCAGGTTGCGGACGGCTGCCGGCTCATTGGGAAACTTTTTCGCCAGCTCAGACAGGGCCTCATCTGCGGCTTTCAATTCGTCACTCTCGAGATTGCCCACGGCCATGTTGAGCTGGGCCGTTAACTGTTCGCACTCGGCGGCGGTCATGGCGTTCCCGGAGTTGGCTGGCTTCCCGTTGCCAGCGTCGTGCGGCGGCTTCACATTATTAAAGAGCAAGAATGCCGTTCCGCCGGTGATCAGGATGACCGCGACCACAAGCCAGAATCGGCGAAGCCATGCGCCACGCGATGAATTTTTATGGTTCGCAGACATCTTGACGCCCTTGCGATGAAAATGACGAAATTGGAAAACGAAATTTTGAAGGCGTAAGCTGCAATTTCTGAAGGCGTCATAAACCGTCACACAACAACAGAAGTCACACAACAACTTAAGGAGGGGCCGTCGCTTAGTACGCCTTTCCGGGCCGTTGGTGATAAGAAATTTGCAGAAGTCCCCTTCGATTCCTCAAATGTTGTCGCGTATGATGGGGTTTCGGCCGAAGGCTCGATTGGTCCGATTATTTGACAGAATGCGACAAAGGACAAGCCCTGCGCCAAGCCGCGTGGGACGGCGCCTGAAATATTCATGCTTCTGCCCATGAGCGACGCGGTGCAGAACGCGCGAGCCCACGGCTTTCAAGACAGCTGACACCTCGAAAATCTGACGAATTCGGCTGCCGCGGGCTGAATTATGGTTCGGTCAGACGCCGTCTCCTTCAGGGTTGGGGTTGCCCGAACCGACGTTGGGATTTGCACACGTGTTGGTTTCTCGAAACGTTCCGGCTTCCCACGACAAACTGCGATTGAAGTCTAACACATTTGATATCAATCACTTGGATATATTCGCGGGGGCGGTGGCGACTTGGCACTCGGTTTGCGGCCCTTTCAAAATGAGTCTGGATTTGTCACTCATCCCAACGGAATCATTCCTGTGAACCTTCGTCAGGTCGTCGAGCTGGCCGCGATTGTCTCGCAACACAGTCCCAACCTGGTCGAGGCATCGGCACAGCTTTCGGACGCGGCCCTCAGCCGATATTGCGATGCGTCGCAGGCCCAGATCCGAAACTGGCTAGTGGCCCTGAATGATCTGCCACAGGAAATCATAGCCACTCCAGCCGAGTGGCGACACCACGTCTGGCGCCGCGCCGAAGCCACCCTCATTGACGTGCTGGCCGGGGGGTTAGTGGTTCGCGTTTGGGGAGCGGTGCTGACTGCCTGCGATCGTTCGCGAAGAACGATTGCCGCCGAAAAAGTGGCGCGGACAGTTTTGTCGAGTCAGTTGCAGGCGCAGCAGCGTGTGCTGCGACTGCTGATGGATGGTCCCCATTTGACGCTCGAACGAGTGATCGGGCTCGACCGGCTCCGGCGCAAGATCGAACGCTGGACTGACCTTCTCGTGGGCCGCCTTGTTCGCCAGCACGCACTCGCCGATTTCGCCTTCGATCTCGAACGAGCTTTGGATTTCGGCGAAGAGCAACTGCATGATCTGTGGGGGCAGCGACACAATCAAATCTGGGACTTGTATTTCGTGTGTCTGCGTTCGGCTTTCCCCGACCGCAAATTGCCAGCGGGAATTTCGGGTGAATTGCGAGACGAGCTGTTGCAATCGATTCTGGGTTGCTTTCCCGGCGAGCTGTTTCTGAATGACGGGGCTTTGAAATCAGTCGGCCTGCAGCGCTTGCTGAATTCGGGGACACGGCCAGAAGGGCCGCCGCTTTCAGGTAGATATTCAGCCGCGCGGTTAAGAATTCGGGCGGGCCTTCGGCGGCGGGGGGCAGACCGCGAACCAGAGAAACCCTGAATCGTTCAGCTAAAAACTCTGATTTTGCAGTTGACTCGCGGCGGGGGCGAATTATACGATAAATAAATCTACGGGACTGGGTTTAGACGTAAGCCCAGCCGAACAAGTCAAGCCGGTAGTAGGTGGGGTTGGTCCTGCCGAACCCGGGGGGTCCCCGTTGGAAAGGAGGTGGTTCAGCATATGTTATCTCGTACCAACCGGAGGTGGACTGCCTGACCGCAGTTGACGGGCTGCACGGTGATTCTATGTGGGAAACGAAAGTTCTCATGAAGAACCAGTCAGGCAGCCAGAAAACCGTCGCTGGATGCGGAAAAGATGAACCGTTTTTCTGATCCAGGACTTGTTCAGTGGTCTCGGCGTGTTGCCGAGTATCTACGGCAGCGTTGCCCGAGTTGTTTTGGCTTAGAGAGGGTTTCTGTGTCGTTGTCTCGAAAATATCAGAATGAAATTGAAGTGTGCCGGGCCGCTTCCAGCGGCTTTTGGTATCAATTTGAATTCTGGTTCTCCTTCCAGGGGTTTCGGGGCCCGATGAAGAGAGTGGATACCTAGCTCTTCGCCAGACAAGCTGAATTCTCCAGGCCCTGAAATCACTGTGATTTCAGGGCCTGTTTTATTTTACCCGCTAAAAACAGAATGCCGAGGTGCCTATGATCGTCGTAATGAAACCCTTCGCTTCTCAAGACATGATCGACCGCATTCTCAAGCGCGTCGAAGATTTGGGAATGAAACCGCATATCATTGTCGGCGTCGAACGCACGGTCATCGCCGCCACCGGTTCTGAACGCGTGGGTGTTCAGGCAGAACTCGAATCCTGTGACGAAGTGGAGAAAGTCATGCCCATTCTGGCTCCTTACAAAATCGCCAGTCGCGAAACGCGCTGCGAGGCGACCGTTGTTACGACGGGCAGTCTCACCATTGGAGGCGGACGAATCGGCGTGATTGCCGGCCCCTGCTCGGTTGAGAGCGAGGAACAGATCATGCAGGTGGCCGCCCAGGTCAAAGCGGCCGGCGCCACGGCTTTGCGAGGCGGTGCCTTCAAACCCCGCACCAGCCCTTATGCCTTTCAGGGCATGAAAGAAGCGGGGCTGGAACTTCTGGCTGCGGCCCGTGACGCCACTGGCCTGGCGATCGTTACCGAAGTTATGACGCCGCATCACGTCGAACTGGTCTGCCGTTACGCCGACGTTCTGCAGATCGGCGCCCGCAACATGCAGAACTATCATCTGCTGCAGGCGGTTGGAGAGATGCGAAAACCTGTTCTCCTCAAGCGCGGTCCCTCGGCGACGATCGAGGAGTTTCTGCTTGCCGCTGAGTACATCCTCGACCAGGGAAATCACCAGGTCATTCTTTGCGAACGGGGCATTCGCACCTTCGAGACCCACACGCGGTTCACACTGCCTCTGGCGACCGTACCCTACCTGCGCGAGAAAACGCATCTGCCGATCGTCGTCGACCCCAGTCACGGTACGGGAATCGCATCGCTCGTACCGGCGATGGCGGCCGCCTCGATCGCAGCGGGCGCCGATGGCTTGATCATTGAAGTTCACCCTAATCCGTCGAAGGCCGTCAGTGACGGCTCTCAGACCTTGACCCCCGCCGCTTTCGAGGCGACGATGCAGACCTGTCGAAAAATCGCGCAAGTCATGGACAAAACGATGTAGGTTGCACACGACGAAGACGGCTTTGAGATTTCAAATCGCAAACCGGCTCTCAACCCCGGCTGGCCGTTGCGCGGCGGCAACGTCGATATTAAAAAGGGGGTTCGGCTGCGCCTCGTTGTTAAACAGCATAGCCAGACAGGGTCGCTCAATACGTTCGACAATGCTCTTCGTCTTTTGAAAAGCTTTCCTCCATTCACCTTTCAGGTTTTCGCTGATGGCCGTCAACGCGACCCCACAATACAAGAAGGCTGAAGAAGAGTATCGTCGCGCGCAGACGGCGCCAGAACAGATCGCATGCCTCGAAAAGATGCTCGTGCTTCTACCCAAGCATAAGGCGTCAGAGAAAGTTCAGTCTGACCTTAAGACTCGGCTGAAAGAGGCTCGGGCAGACCTGGTTGCCGAAAAAGCCGCCATCAAAAAGCCGAAAACCTACAGTTTTCTCCGGCAGGGAGCCGGGCAGGTTGTCATTCTGGGGGGACCGAACGCCGGCAAAAGCCGGCTCTTGGCTGAGCTCACAAGTGCCAAACCCGAGGTCGCCCCCTACCCGTTTACGACTCGCGAGCCGCACCCGGGCATGATGCCCTGGGAAGACGTTGTCGTGCAGCTCATCGACACACCTCCCATCACTGACACATTCTTTGAAACCTACCTGCAGAATAATGTCCGCTCGGCCGATGCCGTCGTGTTATGTTTTGACGGCAGTTCTGACGATGCGCCCGACCACACCGCCGAAGTTATCCGGCAATTCGAGCAGCGCAAAACGGTTCTGGCGCGAGAATCGGGATTTGTCGACGATGACCTGACGCAAATCCGCATCAAGACCCTGCTCGTACCGACGCGCGGCGATGACCCCGGTTGTGCCGACCGAATTGCCTTTTTCGATGAAATGCTTCCCAAACGTTTCGAGACGCTGGCGGTAGAATTCGATCGTCCCGATTCCATCGCCCGGTTGCGCGACCAGATCTTCAAGATGCTGGGGGTGATCCGCATCTATACTAAGACCCCCGGCAAGCCGGCCGACTATAAATCGCCATTTACCATACCGGCCGGCGGTACGGTCGAAGTTCTCGCCGAGGCAATTCATCACGATCTGGCGGCCAAACTGACGCATGCTCGGATCTGGGGCAGCGGGGTTCACGACGGCCAAAGCGTGGGGCGCGAGCACATTCTGGCCGACAGGGATCTCGTAGAACTGCATGGCGGGTAATATCTGGCCCGACCTGTGTTCCAAACCGAACCTGTGCGCCCGAATCATACACTACGTCTCAAAACAATTGTCGTGTCTCGCTGCAAGTCGTTCACGACGGCCCCTATGGCACCGCTGAGACTCAAACGCCGGACTTGCTGTGTCGTATAATCGCATCCAAAATGCCATCCCAGGTATATGTCGTTGCTTCCACATTAATGGGCATGCCCAGCTCTCGCGCGGCAGCGCTCGTGACAGGGCTGATGCTGGCGATGCGAACTGCCTTTCCGAAATTGTCGCGCGCCGCGGGCGACAATAACCGATGTAATGACCGCGCGATCGACGGGCTGCTGAGGCAGATCCAGTCGATTTCGCCGCCTTCGATGGCGCCGACGACATTGGAATCGAGTTCCGCTACGTCGGTGTTGCGATAGACTACTAATTCTTCTAATCGCGCGCCGGCAGACCGCAAGACCGTGAGAAGTACGTCCCGTCCGCGACTGGCACGCGCCCACAGAACATCCTTTCCCGCCACTTGATGCGATAGCGCTTCGGCCAGTGCTTCGGCGCGAAACGAATCAGGAATCAGGTCAGCCCGCAGTTGAAACTCTGCCAGTGCCATTCTGGTACCCTCGCCAATTACGGCCAAGCGTGCGTTTTTCAATTGTCGCAGGTCGCCGCCGGTCTCCCATAACCGGTTGAGCAGGAAGTTCACTCCATTGACGCTGGTGAATACGATCCAGTCGAATTCATGCAGGCGCGCAAGCACGCGATCGACTTCGGTCCAGTCGGCGGGAGGCTGGATGTCGATGGTGGGCGCCAGAATCGGCTGCGCTCCCAGGTCGAACAGCCGAGAAACGACGGAAGTGGCCTGAGCAGCAGGCCGCGCGATGACAATGCGTTTGCCGAACAACGGCTTCTTTTCAAACCAGGCGATCGTCTCGCGCTGCTGGATGCATTCACCGACGATAATCATCGATGGCGCCTGAAGACCGGCTTTGTGAGCCACGTCGGCGATCTGAGCCAAGGTGGCGCAAACCGTCTGTTGGGCCGGCGTGGTGCCGCGGCAAATGACGGCGGCTGGCGTTTGCGGCGGCTTTCCAGCCTCAATCAGTGACTGCGCAATCGCCGGCAGGCGATGAAGCCCCATATAAAACACGAGCGTCCCGGGAAACGCCGCCAGCGCCTGGTAATCGAGTGCCGAAGACGGCTTCTGCGGGTCTTCGTGGCCCGTGATGAAGGCAACCGCCGAGGCGAAATCGCGGTGGGTCAGCGAGATGCCGGAATAGGCGCTGGCGGCCACCGCCGCTGTCACCCCAGGGACGACTTCGAAAGGTATCTGTGCGCCTGCCAGGGCCGCCGCCTCTTCTCCGCCGCGGCCGAAGACGAATGGATCTCCCCCTTTTAGCCGGACGACTGTTTTACCTTCCCGCGCCGCGGCGATCAATCGATCGTTGATCTCGTTTTGCCTGAGAACGCGGCCGGCGGGGCCCTCTGAACGACAGGTCCGTTCGGCCAAGGCGTGGGTATGCAGCAGGATCAGGGGATTGACAAGCCCGTCATACAGGACGAGGTCTGCTCGCGCCAGGCATTCCAGCCCTTTCAATGTCATCAATCCCGGATCACCGGGACCTGCCCCCACCAGATAGACTTTTCCCGGAATCATCTTGATCTTCCCGAACTCGTTGACGCTGTCGTAAAGTTTAGCTGGTCGCGACAGATCCTCAAGGTCGGCGCATCCGATTGCAATGTTGTGGCGAGCAGGCTGAGGTAGAGCGGTACGAGCGGCCCAGCTCCAGGGTACGCTGGGAAAGCCGCGAACTCTGGGCATTGGCAGCTTGCCTTTTCGGTATTCTCGACCCGACGCGATGAACCGAGCGTGTTTCGCCTATGGGCGGTCCCTCGCCCCTTGACCGATCCGTTCTCGTTCCCGTAGATTTTATGGTAGAATGATTGCCAACCATGCGGCGTGGCGGCATGCGGACGGCACCCACCCTTCAAGTTCAACTCGCGAACCTCATGAGCACTGATCAAAAGAACAAGATTGCTGCCGATTGCTGGCGTAAAGGGAACGACGCCATTCCTAAAGAGAATTGGGACTACGCCATCAAGATGTATTCGACGAGCGTGCAGTTCGCTCCCGAAAACCTCACTTATCGGCAACAATTGCGGTTCACCGAGTATCGCAAATATGGCGACAACAAGACCGGCGGGACGATGGCCGGCATGCGGCTCATGCCCATCAAGGGGCGAATTAAAAAATGCCGCATGAGCAAAGACTGGGCGGGAATTGCCGTCGCCTGCGAAGATGGGCTGGCCATCAACCCCTGGGACCCGCAGCTCGGCGCCGACCTGGGAGACGCGCTCAAGGAACTCGGCTACCAGGAAGTCGCGAAATTCGCCTATGAAGAATCGCTCAAGGTCGATCCGACGAATGTTGTCGTCAATCGATCGCTGGCGTTGCTTCTCGAAGAACGCAGCGAGTACAAGGAAGCGATCGCCTGCTGGCAGCGCATTTTGAAGGTCGAGCCGCATAACGGAGAGGCGCGCTCTAAAATCACTGGACTGGACGCGCGATCGGTCATGGATCGCGGTGGATACGAAGGCGCCGAGAGCACCCGCAACGTCATGGCGGCGCATGAGGTTGCCAAGCGCCTGGGCCTGAACAAAGATGCCGACGGGCCTGGCATGTCTGTCGAAGCCGATTTGCAGCGGGCGATCCGCAAGGATCCGGCCAACAAAGACAACTACCTCAAGCTTGCCGACTATTACAAGCGTGAAGGAGATCCCGAAAAAGCCGAAGAACAATTGCTCAAGGCGCTGGAAGTCTCGGGAAATGATGTCGGGATCCGCGAGGTTCTCGAAGATGTTCAGCTCGAACTGATGCAGCGGGCGCTTGAAGTCGCCAAGGAACAGGCTCGCAGCACGCCTGCCGATGCCGCGCTCAAGCAGCGCTGTGCCGAGCTGGCCAACGAGATGACGAAACGCAAGATTGAAGTCTTTGCCGCGCGTGTCGAGCGCTATCCTCAGGATATGCGCTTAAAATTTGAGCTTGCCAGCCAGTACATGCAAGTCGGAAAATGGCAGCTCGCCATTCCTCTGTTCCAGCAGGCGCGCAGCGACCCGCGGCTTAAAGGGGAATCGCTCATCAAGCTGGGGAAATGTTTCTATCGCGATGGCAAAGCCCAACTGGCGATTCGTCAATTTGAACAGGCCTTGCCCGAGATTAATTACGAAACGAAACCCGACATTTTTAAAGACCTCTACTATTCTGCGGCGAGACTTTATGAAGAGCTGAAAAATCTCAAGGCCGCTGAGGAAGCATATCAGAAGGTTCTGGAAGTCGATTATGGTTTCCGCGATACCGTCTCGCGATTGAATAAGCTGCAAGGTGGTACCGACGAAATCCCGCCCTCCGAGTGACTGACTTTCCCCCAAAATAGGATAAGAGTGCGGGGGGGCGACAGTTGACACTCCACATTTGACAGTAGCATTGCCTGGGTTTCTTACAAACCCGATAGAACCCTGATTTTTTGTCTCGCATTTTCATACTGCGCTTCGTCTCATTTTCGCGGTAAGTTCATTCTCGCTTTGAATCATCCTCTCCTGACAGGGAATTGATGGTCGACGGCCACGCAAATTCTTCTGAATCATCTCAGCCCGCGCCGGCCACAGCCGCCGGCCTGGCAATCGAATATGACCCCTTCGGACGGCTGCTGCTGTCGACTCCTGCGGGAGAAAGGCACACGGGCGTCATTCCTGTCCGCGGATTTCCGTTTTCGGCCTCGACGACCTGCATTTCGTTTTGCGACGAACATGGACACGAGGTCTTTTTTCTCTCCGATATCGAGCAGCTTGAACGGCCTGTCCGCGAACTGCTCGATGCCGATCTCGCACGCCGCGAGTTCATACCCGTCATCTGCAATATCTTGAGCGTGTCGGTGGGCGCCGAGCCGACCGAATGGCACGTTCTGAGCGACCGGGGCGAAGCGCGTTTCGTGCTCAACAACGAAGACAATATTCGTCGCCTGGGGCAATACGGGGCGCTGATCATCGATTCGCACGGCGTGCGTTTTCGCATCGAAGACACTCGCGCACTCGACCCACTCAGCCGGCGAATCCTGCGGCGGTACCTGTAACATCACGCCGTGGCCAGCGCCCGATAAGTACTGCCGCGAAATGCCAGTCTGGGCAGCTCTGCCCGTCGTCTTCAATCGCGTCCTGCAGGGTGCCATTGAATGTTTTCAAGTCTGCGATATCACTCAGGGGGCCACGTATTCCTGCTCGATTACCGGCGCAGGTGGCTTGCCAGCTGTTGCAGAGGCGAGACCTTTGACCAGACCTCATCCGCCCCGGCCCGGCGCAGCGCGGCGTCGAGATCTGGACGCAAAAACCCGGTCGCCGCGACGAATTTCGCCGTCGATCGCGCACGGCAGATTGTCTCGAGGGCGCTTTGTCGCTCGGCATTCCACAGATCGGCGTCAAAGATGATGCAGGCGGCTCGATCGCTTTCAGACACTTTACAGATCTGAACCCCCGCCGTGGTCAGCGTCGATTCCAGCATCTGGCAAAAATGTCGATCGGGGGAAACGACGGCTGCGACAGCCAGTGACTGTTGTTGTCGCTGCAGCGGCTGGAAATCGGAGGCGAAGATTTCGGCCCGCGATGCCGTCATGGGCAGGGGCCTGTCCGGAGACTCTTGATCCTCGAAGAGTGCCAGTTCCCGCGCAAGACGAGCGGGCGAATCGGCAAGCGGAATTCTCACGGCCAGCGGCCAGATCGTTCTTGTTCGCCCGTCCGAATCGCACCACGGCCCGAAGCAGCAGACAACTCGGGCCAGCGGACAAAGCGCCAGCAGCTCATACACCTCGGCCTCTGAAAACTCGTCGGGCCAAGCCAGCAGGACGACGATCAAATCAGGAAACCACCGCTCGATCGCAATCAGTCGCTGCAGCGCCGGCAGATCAACCGCCATGCGCAGCGCATCGGAATCGACTGCCGCGCGAACATCTTCAACAATCGCCTTAAAATCGCCATCAGCGGCGTCGCCCAGGAGCAAGAGATTGAGAGGCAGTTTGGTCATCGGCAGTTTTTTTCAAGCCACTCTGCGCGATCAGCCGGCTTACGCCAATTGCTTGCCCCAAGCGAATGCCTTTTCGCCTCAGTCACGGGAACCGGCAAACTTAACGGCTAGAAACCGCAGAATGTCGCGGGCGGAAATGATGCCAGTGGCGATATTCGAGGAATTCACGATCGGCAGGTGCCGGTACCCGCCCATATCCATCGTCTGCAGCACAAAGCCGATCGAATCGGCTTTGGTGGCAGTTACCGGCGAACGGGTCATGAACTCGGCCACAGGTCGGTTGAGGTTTGACTCGTCGAGCGACACCTTGTTGAGCACGTCGCGCTCTGAAAAAATTCCTGCCAGGTGCGGGCCGTCCGCGACGAGGACGCAGCCGATCTTCTCTTTGTCCATCTTGGCAATCACCTCGCGAACGGGTGTCTGCGGATTGACGAACATCGGTTCACTGGGGCAGAGAACGTGAATGGGGTGCGCGGCAATGCTTTGCTCGATGTCGCTGCCCTGGGGGCCGACTCCCCACATCGATCCGCCGCAATCCTGGCATTCATCGGTACCAGAGACATTGTCATGGCCGCAATCGGGACATTTCATGGCGCAATCCGAATTTCAGAAAACAGGAGGCTCGTAGCCGAATAGCCCGCTCTACTCGACCGTCCATGTATCGCCACTGTTGAACAGCACATCGAAATCTCCTGCGCCCTTTTTCTTGGTCTCAGCCTCGATCTGTTCAGTGACGCGCTGGTCATAGATCGGCGCCTCGACATCACGGAAAATCCCCATCGGTTCTGGGAATTCGGGGTGCCGCATGCGCGTCAGCAAAAATGCCAGGCTCGGTTCGACCGCGCGCTCATCGTGGAATAATAGATCGTCTTCATTAATCCCCTTGCCCAGTTCAACGATCTCGGGGTGCATCCCGTTGAGGCGAATCCCCTTCTTCACGTCCTTGCCGAACACCAAAGGCTTTCCATGTTCGAGATACACGATATGGTCGGCCTTCATCGTTTTGTCTGAGGCGTACAGGAAAGCGTCGTGGTTGAAGACGTTGCAGTCCTGATAGACTTCGACGAAAGCGGTTCCCTCGTGGTGTGCTGCCCGTTCGAGGACGTACGTCAGGTGTTTGATGTCGACATCGACTGCCCGGGCAACGAAAGTCGCTTCCGAACCGATCGCATAGCACAAAGGAGAGAGTGGGTTATCGACTGACCCAACGGGGGTGCTCTTGGTCTTTGATCCTACCGGGCTGGTGGGAGAATACTGTCCCTTGGTCAGTCCGTAAATCTGATTATTGAAAAGGATTACCTTGAGGCCCATGTTGCGGCGCAGCATGTGCATCAGGTGATTGCCGCCAATCGACAGCGCATCACCATCGCCTGTAATAACCCACACCTGCAGGTCGGGACGGCTGATTTTCACGCCGCTGGCGATGGCCGGAGCCCGCCCATGAATGCTGTGAAAACCGTAGGTATTCATGTAGTACGGAAAGCGGCTCGAACAGCCGATTCCCGAGACAAACACGAATTTCTCGCGCGGAATGCCCAGCGTCGGCAAAACCTTTTTCATCTGGGCCAAAATCGAATAATCGCCGCACCGCGGGCACCAGCGAATTTCCTGGTCGCTCGCGAAGTCTTTCGCGGTCAGTACGGGAAGTGACAAATTGATGGCTTCTGCGGTCATGGCGTTATTTGCTTTCCAGCAATTCGTCGATCTGTGTGACGACTTCATGCACGAGGAATGGCTTACCCTGAATCTTATTGTAACCCTGGGCGTCGATGAGATACTTCGCGCGAATCAAGAGCCGCAATTGTCCGGTATTCAATTCGGGAATCAGCACTTTCTCGTAGCGCTGCAGAATGTCGCCCAGGTTTCGCGGGAAGGGGTTCATGTACCGCAGGTGGGAGTGAGCGACCGACTTGCCCTGTTCGATGCAATTTTGCACCGCCGTGCGAACAGCTCCGTACGTTCCTCCCCAACTGAGGACGAGCAGCTTGCCCGACTGGGGGCCTTCGACTTCCTGCAAGGGAATGTAATTGGCAATTCCGGCCACTTTGTTCACGCGGTTCATAACCATCTTATGATGGTTGGCGGGTGCATAATCGACATTGCCCGTAACGTCTGATTTCTCCAGACCTCCGATACGGTGCTCAAGGCCGGGTGTACCCGGTATCGCCCAGGGACGTGCCATTTTTTCGTTGCGCTGATACGGCATAAACTCGGGTTCACTCTCTCCGTTCCCGTTGGTTTCTGTCGCGGAATGTGTGGTACGGCCGGCGGGATGCGTCACGTGAATCGGCGGCAGGTCGGCGAATTTGGGAATCCGCCAAGGCTCGGCGCCGTTCGCGATGTAGCCATCGGTCAGGAAGAGTACGGGAGTCATGAATTCGACTGCGATTCGCACGGCCTCTTGTGCCAGCGAAAAACAGTCGCCCGGACTGCACGCAGCCAGAATCGGCAAGGGACTGTCGCCGTTGCGACCGAACATCGCCAGCAGCAGGTCAGACTGTTCGGTTTTTGTCGGCAGCCCGGTACTGGGGCCCCCGCGCTGCACGTCGACGATAATCATCGGAAGTTCGGTCATGAACCCCAGTCCCATTGCCTCACCTTTGAGGCAAATTCCGGGGCCGCTACTGGCGGTGACGGCAATCTGCCCCGCAAAGGCGGCGCCGCAAACCGATGCCATGGCCGCAATTTCATCCTCCGC
>JAYTRB010000502.1:0-5070 GCA_043746425.1 Planctomycetia bacterium | reverse complement strand
ACGTTGCGCGGGGTAAGAAACGCTCGACGAACGATGCAAAGTCTGGCCACGATCAAAAATGCGGCACAGGCCAAAAGCACCAACGAAGAGTGTGCCACCATCGGCCAGAGAGAGAGATTTACCGCGCTGGCTGGCCCGAAGAAAATTCCTGGACCGAACAAAGGCAACATTAACGACATGGAAATTATCGCTGGATCGGCGCCAATTGCTAGAGCCGCCCTATCGACGCTGATCCCCGTGATCGACCAGAACACCAGCCATCCCACGCCAGGACCGAAAAACATGACCGCCATCAACAGATACGACCATATGAAGGCCCCGACCGTCGTGCGGAAAAATGCCGAACACGCCAGAGACAGCATCCCCGTCTGAACCGTGGCCAGCACAAGCATCCACACGCCGGCACAAAAATACTCGAGCGACAAACCTCCCAATGTGTACGGAACTGCGAGGAGCGGCAGCGACAGCATCAGAAAGTAAAGCATCGGGATCAGTCGGCTGAAGAGCTTTTCAAACAGAATCGTCCATGGCCCCAAACGAGTCAGAAAAAGAAGTTGCAGGCTGGCTCGCTCTTTTTCCTCGGTAATGACGCTGCATGTCATCGCCGGCATGAAGAAATAAATGCCTGCGAATTGCAATCCGACGAGCGTCGAGAACATCTCACGGCCGCGCCCCAGCACCGCTAGAGGGCTGACCCTGCCGACGCGCAGCGTGTCGTAGAAAACGAGATAGGCAGTGACGAATAAGAGCGTCGCATACAAGACGCGGATGACATAGGTGCGCTTACGGGCGGCCTGCTCGATGAGCTCTTTGGCGAGCAGCGGTAGTGCGAAATTGGCCGGAATGAATCTCAAAAGCGCTTCCCCTGGTTTTCATCCGATCGCGGGCAGAATGTTCTCTCTTGAGATCAACATTCTCGCTGGTTTCGTGCAAATAAATTGCGCGCAATTCATTTTTGCTCCGTTCGGCCCAGCCAGCGGTCGGCGTTTTGGAGACACAAAGTCCGAAATGCGACGAGTGCGATGCCATAAATGGCAAAGAGGAGAATGACCACAATCCAGACGGCATCGGCTTTCAGAAAACCATCGAGCGAATCGACCTCGTTTACAAAAACGATCGTCACGGGACTGAGAAACGACGCAGACTTTACGATGATGTCGGTTGTTTGAGATGACCCGGGGATCGACGAGAGTATGATTCCCAGTGGTAATACGACGGCAATGAACGGCGCTACGCACCATCCGGCAATTGCCGCCATTGATCCGATCATGGCGCGCGCCTGGGTCCGCACCTTCAAACCAATCGCCAGCGACATCCAGGCCACGAGAGGAAGGTAGACCGCCACGCTGAGAGCCGAGATCAACAGATAGAGTCGCGGGTCGAATTGTCGCGGTGTCCACGTTTGGCGATGGGCCGCCGAGACCCGCAACCATGCCTCGCAAAGTGAAAGCGTGAGAAACGGCGCCACGAGCAGTAGAATCAGCCGCTTCACCCCCCGAAATTTCTGAAGCACGATTTCTCGCCCGGACAAGGGAGAGGTGCAAAGCACCTCGAGCGTCTGATGCGAGCGCTCGCCGGCGATAAGACTGGAGGCCTGCACCGAGATCACCAGCACAGCCAGGCCCCACAGCAGCAATAAAGCCATCGTCACCAGAATACGTGGAACTTCACTATAACGGAACGCGACCAAGTCGGTTGCGACCAGCAGGAAGCAGAACAGCAGCAGCGGGAGTTCAGTAAAGAGCAGAATTCGAAACAAATATCGCGGCCGGCCCAGCAGACGCTTCTTCATCTCGCGCCACGCAATCGGCTCGTCGGCGGGCAAACGATTCACGTCGGTCTCAGGTTCGGCGCAACGAGGCGCGCCAGAAGCCAGCGCGGGCAGCTGCTTTTTGACCCCCAGAAGTGCACGACGTCGGTCGATGAAACTAAAGAAATCTCGCAGCACATTTTGCGGCGCTAGAAAGGCACGTGACACGATGCACCGCCGGGCCAGCAGGAGACAAACACCACTGGTTGCCAGAATAATCGCCGAATGGCCGACAAGCGTCCAAGCCCCCAGCCCTCCTGGAAATTCCGTGAGGGCCAGAAAAAAGGGGGGTCCAAAGAACGGAAATGCCCCCAGGATGAACGTGCCGGGGGTGACGTTCAAGGGAAAGTTCCGGAACACGCTCTCGAAATCGATCCCCATGAGGTAGCCGACGAGATAGAGCACCATCCACGTAAAATAGGGTCCAAAGAACAGCAGGAAAGCACTAATATATGAAGCGATGAAGGCGCCCACGGTCGTGCGAAAGAACGCCGAGCACAAAAGGGCCAGTGTTCCCATCTGAAACACTGCCAGAACGAGCATCCACACACCCGTCCACAGAAGCTGGGGCGAGATTCCCCCCAGACTGTAGGCGAATCCCAGAAGCGGCAGGGAAAGCAACAGAAAACAGAGCATGGGGACGATTCGACCCAGCAGCTTCTCGAACAGGATGGTCCACGGCCCCAGCCGCGTGATGAACAGCAGTTGCAGGCTGTCGCGTTCTTTTTCCTGCGTGATGACGCCGCAGGTGATGGCCGGCATGAAGAGATAGATGCCGCCAAACTGCAAATAGACAAGCGCATTGAACATGTCGCGGCCGCGGCCGAGCACCGCCAGGGGGCTGATCTCCCCAGCCCGCAACGTTTCGTAGAAAACAAGGTAGGCCACCAAGAACAGTATCGAAGCATAGACCACCCGCACGATGTACGTGCGTTTCCGGGCCGCCTGCTCGATCAGCTCTTTCTCGAGCAGTGGGAGTCCGAAATGGGCGGGAAGGAATTTCATCATGCATACCGGGCGCGGCCTGCGGCCGAAACGAATTCCTCAAGATCGCTCTGAACTTAAATACTGTTAAATCCGCTGGCAAACCTGATTCGCGCGGTTTCACATGACCGCGTCATGACAAATGTCTGGCTCCAACGATTGGCGATTTATACTTCGGTGCCTGATTCTTATGTCGAACCCATTTCATACTCGCAGACAGTCCGAGATGCGCGACAACGGAAATGGTCGGGCACTAAAGTTGAGTCGCTTGCTGGCGAATGAGATTCTTATTATGCAGTCTTCCCTTCGGTGAGTTTCATGAACGCGGTTTCCATGTCCATCGCTTCGGGCTGAAACATACGAATGCGCGCCCCCGCGGCCACAAGGTGATCGTGCAGGTCTTCGATCGAAGTCTGGTCTTCGTGCAGCTTTATCGCCAGACGATCGACCTGCACCTCGACTGAATTCACTCCGGCGACGACCTTGATCCGCGCGACGAGTTCGTCGCTCATGTCGACCACCTGAACATGCACGATGCGCAGCAGTCCCAGATGCCGGTAAATGTCGGTCACCGAACCCTGGGCGACCATCACGCCAGCTTCAATGATGCCAATACGGGTACAAAGCTGCGATAATTCATGCAGAATATGACTCGAAATGAGAATCGTCTTACCCATCTCTTTGAGCGCCTTCAGCAGCTCACGCATCTCGATGCGGGCCCGTGGATCGAGCCCCGATGCCGGCTCGTCGAGCAGCAGGAGATCGGGGTCGTGCAGCAACACCCGCGCCAGCGACAACCGCTGCTTCATACCCCGCGACAGCGCATCGACGGGTGATTGCAGCTTTTGCACAAGGTCGGTCAGCTCCAGAACGTCGCCAATAATCGCCTTGCGGCGACCCCGTTCGATGCGGTACGCGGCGGCAAAAAAATGAAGGTATTCTTCGACTGTCAGATCTTCATAGACGCCGAAGAAATCGGGGACGTAACCGATCTTCTCTCGAACCGCCTGCGGCTTCCACAAGACGTCGATCCCATTAATCTTCACCCGCCCCGTGAAATCGCGGAGCAGAGTCGCCAGGACTTTAATGGTGGACGACTTACCCGCCCCATTGGGACCGATAAACCCGAATACCTCACCATGGGGAATCTGCAACGAGATGCCCCGCACGGCGGCAAATTGTCCGTATCGCACCCATAGGCTTTCGACGTCGACGACGAGCATTCAATCACCCCTGCTGTACAGTTTACGATAGACCACCAGTTCGCTCCCGCGATCAACTTCGATGACCAGCAACCATTCTTCGGCATCAGACGGGTCGACCAGCACCATGTCTTCAAAGTCCTTGCCGCCCGCCGGAGATTTCTGCGAAACGAAAGCGAACAGCCCCCCCTGGGCATTGAGTGACACGTCTTCAATGAAACTGGGGGGGGCCAGGTTGACATTGGCGACATTCTGATACGGTGCCGGCTGTGCGATCGGATTCCCATAGGGGTCAAAGCCGAAAGGAGCCGCAACAGTTGGCGACAGGCTCGGCTGACCGGCGAGATTGTGCCATTTGCCGCCGGCGATAACAGCGATACCAGCCGTATCGCCAAAGGCCTGCCGAATACTTTGCACAAGCACGTCGCGGGCCTGCCCAATCGTCACACTTTCCGGATGATAAACCTTTCGATCAGCGAATTTGCTCCAGTCGAATTCGACAGGCGAATCTTTTCCCGACGGAATCGCAAACCGCCGATTCAGCTGTGGCGTCCACTGCGCCACGAATTGCGTCACCTTGAAACTGGCGGGTACGCGGCCAGCGTAATTGGCAACCGGCGTGTACACCAGGCTTTGGTTTTTTCCTCGCAGTTGGGCTTGCTGATAGCTCTGCCACAATCCGCTGCTGAACCGCTGGTGGGTCATGGCAGTCAGGAATTCACGACTGACTTCGCTCGTTATCATGCGCTCTGACCCCTGAAACAGCACTTCAAACCGGTTCCTGCGGGCGATTTTTCCGTCTTCGCCGACGTCGTGAAACGCAACCATACGGTGGTTATCGCTGACTGACATGTACCATTCTGCCAGCCAGACGGTCGCCAGGGTCAGCGAAATCGTGACCACAGGGAATGAAATCCAAGTCCATTTCCGGCGCTTGATCGCCCCCAGCACCAGCCAGTCGGTCGGACCGATCAGTAGTACGTAGACAATCAGAATCAGACCAATCAGCGACATCGGGACGACCTGCAGGCCCTTGGGCATCAGCCGCGCCAGCAACTGGTCTCCCGACTGCAA
>JAYTRB010000501.1:0-4968 GCA_043746425.1 Planctomycetia bacterium | reverse complement strand
TAATCTGCCAGGCGCTGGCTGGCTTCGAGAAGCACATCCTGAACAACATCGCTGGCATCGACCCGGCGACCCAGTTTCTGATCCATGCGCACCTTGATCATGTTCCGCAGCGCCTCGCGATGCCGGTCAAGCAGCTGATTGACCGCCGACGCTTCGCCGTTCCCGGCGCCGGCCAGCAGTTCCTGGGTTTCGGAAGTGTTGGGCCACATGCGAGTCCGGTCGATTCCTTTCCGCGTGCCGATCTGCCGCAGCGAGAATTCGGTCGCGCAGGGCTACGAATTCCGACAGAAACGAAGCTTCTTAGGTTTGCGATTATGCGATCGTCATTTCAGCCGGCTCGGGCGATGAATCGGCCACTCCAGACAGCACGATCAGCGGCTGCCTCTTTGCCGCTCACATATTTATGGCTGGTATTAAAATGCCTCGCCCAGGTCGTGTCGTCGAACACTCTTCCGCATCGCTGAAAATCGACCTCGTTGCTGAACATGATCTTCAGCCGTTCGCTCCCATCCCGAAAAAAACCTGCCGCTTGAGAAACCGGTACAGCCAGTAGTCTTCGGGAATTTCCTCCCCCGGCAGGTGGTGACTGTTTCGCGGGGCGCCCGAGGCGAGCTCGGTGTAGGCATCGCGGCTGGAAAAATCTTTGGCCTCCATACCTTCGATGTAATTTTTTAACTCGACGGGGTGCTCTAGAATCACGCAACCTTTCGTCCGCTCATTGACAAAGTCTTGAAATCCCCGCAGAAACTGGCTCTCATTGATTGTCTTATGCAGGTCGCCGCCGTTGTCTTTGATCATGTCGCGGGCAAACGACAGGGCCGGACAGATTTCGATGCCCCCCCGCGGATTGACATGGAAGCCCAGTCCCGTGGCCGCCGGGCAGAAGGCTTCGCCATCGGCCGTCCAGTAGGTGTCGATGATGAAGATCGGGTGCCGCTTTCGCAGCCGCAGCAACCGCTTGCGGATTTCAATGAGCTGTTCTCGGGTGACGCAGTACTCGGTGTGCGGCTCGGCCCCCATCGGGCGATAAACGTAATACCAGATGTACATCGCTCCCCGGGCGATGAACCACTCGAGGTATTCGTCGGTTAGCACTTCGTCGACGTTCTGCCCCGTAATCGTCGTCGCAATGCCGAAGAGAATCTTGTTCTTCTTCAGCCGCGCCATTCCCTCTTCGGCCGCTTCAAAGACCCCCACTCCGCGCCGCTTGTCGTTGTTCGCCTTAAACCCGTCAAGGCTGATGAGCGGCGTGACATTACCCACCTGGCGGATGCGCTCGGCATTGCGCTCGGTGAACATCATGCCGTTGGTAATCACTTGAAAATAGCAGTCTGAATGCTTTTCGAAGACGTCCCACAATTGGGGATACATCATCGGCTCGCCCCCCAGCAGCGTGTAATAGTGGGCGTGCTGTTTCTTGCCGTTTTCGATGATGATGTCGAGCTCATCCTCGGGCAGGTAATAGCCAATTCCTTCTTTTTCAACCCAGCAGCCGTGGCAGCGGAGATTGCACTTGTTCGTGAGCGCCACGAACATGAAGGGGGGATACAACTCCCCTTTTTTGAGACGCTTTTTGTAGGCCGCGACGGCCCGCATCCCCTTATACGCGCACAGGTACGCGCCCTTGAGCGCCAGCCGCGGAGAGATCTCGGTTGTCAGGCGATAAGCCAGTTTGGGAATGACCATGCATGGATGCCTTTCATGTGCAACTTGATAGGTTACCCGACGGCCGGCCTGACTGCCACACGCGCGTGGAATTCCGCCGCTGCCACGTTCTCAGACGCTATCCCTCGCCGTCGCCGAACGATTCAGAATTCTGTATTCCGTCAGGCTTTGTGGCGATACCCTGAGGCAGATTCTCACCTGCGCCGTGCGGTTCATTTCCAGTTTTCCTGAACCGGAACTGAGCCTCGTCACTGGCACGGTTTTCTCTCGCCCAGCAACGTCGCCAGGTGCCGGGCCGCAAACACGCGGTTGCTGGGGCCGAAGTGGCCGCCGAAGTGAAAGTCGGCCATCATCGCCAATCGGAAGGGAACTTCATGGAGTCGTTGCCGATAAAGTTCTCGCGCCGCAGCGTTCAATTCGACCGGCAGGCGAAATCCAACCATGCCCGCTGCCAGCGTATGCCGGCCATCGAGCGTTCCCGCGACCGACGTTCCAATGCCCACGAAGAATAGATCGAGCAAAGAGCAGAAATTCCAGATTCCCTGCTCTGTATGTTCCAGGGCCGCCGAAAGATCGTAGCCAGGAGAAATCGCCGCCTGCAACAAAATGGCGCTCGTCACCGAGGCGCCTGGCGGCAGACGCTCGAGAGCGAGCACCGTCATCGCTCCGCCTCCAGAATGTCCTACCAGATGTACCGGGCGACCGGGAAAAGCCGTCTGATAGTCGATGATGCGCCGCACCAGTCGCCCGGCCTTTCGAACGTTTCGTCGCCAGCCGCGCAGATGATAATGGGCAAGCAAAATCACCCCGGTCGTCCAGTCGAAAACTTCGATGGCCGAACGTACGCCGCCGTCGGCAAGACCACGGGCAATACTATGATTCAGACAACTCTCTCCTTCGATACCCGGCAGCACCAGAATTAACCCGTGTTCGAGCCGATCTGGTGTATGAAGGTCGTTCAGCAGTCTGCCGGTAAACCGCCCCAGCGGATGCAACACGACTCCCAGAATTGAAAGGGAGCCGCGAAGAAGTCGTGAAATGCGCGAATTGGTCATGTGACTGACACGAGAAAATTGCCTGATGGGGTCGAGCGCCATCACCCCTTTGCAATAAGGGCAAGAACTCTCGCGCGAGACCAGGTGAAACGAGCGGATTGTCTTTCAATGCCTGAAATGCCGCCGGCCGGTAAACAGCATGGCAATGTTGTGTTCGTTGCAGGCGTCAATGACTTCGGCGTCATTACGGCTGCCTCCCGGTTGAATGATCGCTGAAATCCCAGATTCGGCAACGAGGTCTACTCCGTCGCGGAAGGGGAAAAACGCGTCCGAGGCCACGGCAGCCCCGGCGCTGCGTCCCTCCGATTTCTGGACCGCAATCATCGCCGAATCGACCCGACTCATCTGCCCGGCGCCCACTCCGATGACCATGCCTTCGTTCACAAAGACGATGGCGTTCGATTTGACGTGCCGACATACGCTCCATGCAAATCGCAGGTCGCCGAGCTCGGCTTCTGTCGGGGCTCGCGCCGTGACGACCTTCCACTCACTTTCCGGGTCGGCTTCTTCGTCGATATTCTGAACGAGGATTCCGCCCGATACCCCGCGATAATCGCGGCCCGCGGCCCGCGCATCGCAGAAAACGGGACATCTCAAAAGTCGAACGTTCGCCTTCCATTTTGGCCGCGTCGTGAGTGCCTCGAACGCCTCGGGGGTGTAACCGGGGGCGATGATGGCTTCGACGAAGCGATCGGGCAGACACAATTCTTCGGCAACGGCCAAGTCGACCGGGCGGTTGAAGCCGAGGATCGATCCGAAGGCGCTCACCGAGTCGCCCGCGTAAGCCCGTTCAAAGGCGTCAACGAGTGTAGCGCCAATGCCGGCCCCGCACGGATTATTATGCTTCAGTACGACCGCCGCCGGCTCACGAAATTCGCGGATCAGCTTCAGGGCCGCGTCGAGATCGAGGAGATTGTTGTAAGACAGCTCTTTGCCGTGCAACTGCTCGGCAACCGCCAGCGACCCCGCCGGAGGCTTGGCTTCGACGTAAAAGGCCCCCTGTTGATGCGGGTTTTCACCGTACCGCAATTCCTGCTTCCTGACAAAATTGAGCGACAGCCTTTCAGGAAAAGCCGTCGCATTTTCGGTGCCACCGGTGTCTGACCTGGCCATGTAGTCGGCTATGGCCCGGTCGTATCGGGCGGTCATTTCAAAGGCGGCTTGCGCCAGTTCGCGCCGCAGCCCCAGAGGCAGCGGGCCCGCCTTGAGAGCTTCGAGAACTCGCGCGTACTGGCTCGCCTGCGTGACGACCCCCACGTAGGCGTGATTCTTCGATGCCGAGCGAATCATGCTCGGCCCCCCGATGTCGATATTTTCGATGGCCTCGGCGTCGCTGACGTCGGGGCGGGCAACTGTCGCCTCGAAGGGATAGAGGTTGCACACGACCAGTTCAAAGGGCAGAATCCCGTGCTCGAACATGGCTTTCGCGTCTTCCGCCAGATCGGGCCGTCCCAGAAGGCCGCCATGAACCTTGGGGTGGAGTGTCTTCACCCGGCCATCCATCATTTCGGGAAAGCCGGTGTACTCCGAGATATCGACGACCGGCACCTTTTGTTCGATAAGAAATCGCCGCGTCCCGCCGGTCGAGACGATCTCGAAACCGAGAGACACGAGTCCTTGAACGAAAGGGCCAAGTTCAGATTTGTCGCTGACGCTAACAAGTGCACGACGCGGGAATTGTGAAGCCATGGGACCAAAGGGAGCTTGGGGACAGGGATGGAACAGGATCGAACACTATCCCAGATCGCGCGTGCGTTATCCACCGTCGAACCACCCAGCACCGCCGCATGCGCAGCTGACGACCTGCCGTGATTCGGTAAAGTTCTCGAACTCAGAAGCCCTGCATTCGACTTTTCGCACATATCGAATTGATTATGGGCGAATTTCCGGCGGCCTGCCAGCCAGCGGGGCGCCGCGAATCGAACCGCGTTCCAACTGACGCAGTGCGTCCGTTGCTCAGTTTCAGTTTCATAAGTCAAGTCCTCCGCTACGAATCACCGGTTTGCCCGGCAGACCGATCGCCGATGATCGACACACCGAGCTGGTCGAAGTTCGTCATCACGTCATCCGCCTGCGTGTCGCCTTACTGTTGTCCCGATCCGCCCCCACGCCGCTCAATTTTCTCGATTGCCGATTTGAGTTTTCTCTGGGTACTCGGTTTTTCGCGATTTACCATCCGTTGAATCGGAGTTTCCGTACATCTCGATTTGATTATCCCCGAATATCCGGCGGCCTGCCAGTCGGCGGG
>JAYTRB010000500.1:0-6882 GCA_043746425.1 Planctomycetia bacterium | reverse complement strand
TTCGCCGTCAAAGTCAGGCGGGTGCATCTGTTACGAAATTTCGCTCGAACAGTGCGTTAATTGCCGCCAGGGCCTCGACAGCATCCGCGCCCCGCGCTTGCAGTTCAAGCTGGGCGCCATGCTCAGCCGCCAGCGTCAGCAAATCAAGCATGCTTTTTGCGTCCACCGTGCGTTCTCCCTTGCGAATCGACAATTCACTCCCGAATTTCTGCGCCAACTGCACGATTTGCGAAGAAGGGCCCAAATGCAGACCGTTTTCGAGGTTGACAACCACAGTCTGCGTGCACGTCGGAATCGGGTTCGGATTCATATTGACTGCGCACGGCAAGGCGGGCGACTGATGTCACGCGAGTGCGTCCCGGCAAACCGCCGCGACCAACCCGGTCGCGGCCTGCGCGAGGCACTCTCGACACTTCAGCCGAGTTGGTTGCTGTCGGCTTCCTCCAGGAGATCAATTACGGCCTGGGCGTCTGCGGCCTGTCTGAGGAAATTACAGAAATTGTCATTCCGCAAATGGCGGGAAATGTTTTCAAGAGCCCGCAAATGGTCTCCCGGCCGGTCGGGGGGCGAGACCAGCAGGAACAGAATGTGGACACTTTCACCATCGAGGCTGGAAAACTCGACCCCATCCTTCGACAGGGCGATTGTCGCTACCAGCTTGTCAACCGAGGGGTGCTTGGTGTGCGGCACCGCCACCCCCTTGCCGATCCCGGTCGATCCCAGCTCTTCACGTTTCAAAATGGCGGCGATGATGCCATCTTGATCGGCCGCCTTAATGTGTCCAGATGCAGACAGACTCTCCACCATCGCCCGGATAGCGGCTTCTTTACTGGCCACCTTTAAATCTGTTTGAATCGCTTCACTAACCACGAAGTCCGACAACTTCATGAATGACTCCTCACTTTCGGGTCACGCGCCTGGTTCCACGCCTTCGTTCGATACGTCAGGATCTGGCAAGTCGTCGTCCAATACGTTCCGGCCGGGCAAGTCGCGGCGGTGGTTCTGGATTTTCTCTTTATATTTCCGAATCTGATGTTCCATCTTGTGCAGCGTTACGTCGAAGGCGGGAATCAATTCATCTCCCTCTTCGTTGGCGACGAAATTGTGCTTGTGCTCGGCATCGACCAAAATCTCGGTTCGCACACGCCCTTTTTCAAACGTCACCGTTACGTTGATGGCCGTAACCCGTTCAAAATACGTCAGGAGTTTCTCCGATTTCCGCGTCATGTACTCCTGCTGATTGGCACTTAACTGTCCGTGCTTGCAGGTGATTGCAACTTGCACGTCGCAACGCTCCTTTGATTATTCTACTGGTTATTCTTGTGGCGCCCTTGCCCGAATTTCATCGGCCGGGAACGCCAATCCTGGATAAATCGCTCACGACCCGTGAGTTTAGCTTCTGGCGGCAGGCATTGCCAGCGTTAGGGGCAAACAGAGCTCTGCCCCGGCAAAGCCCAGACAATTCATCCCCATTCCGCGGATGGCGAGCAGGGTCTTGCCCAGACGACGCCGTCGCCCGCCTTCAGCAAACGACCATCGGGAGCCGCCGCCGACCCGGCCACGGCTCCCGATGGGTTACACGATGCACGGGCCGGCCAAGGTCACGTGCATCCCGTCAGCCCCATGCCGCAGGACCGACGGGTACGCCTCAAGCAGCGTCCTTGCCGCCGGTGCATCGACCGGCGGCAAGGGGGGCGAAGCTTCAATTCCTCGCTGGTATCGATAACTCGATTACTTCACCGCCGTCACGAGTCATCGCGCCCCGCAGATTCCTCTCATCAACCCTTTGCGAAATCGCTCGAACGGATCCATCGCAAAATGCCGCCAGGAATACGTCTGCATAACGTCCCCCAAGCTTGGGCAACGGCTTTTCCTTGTCATAGGGAACGTCTTCAGGCTTCGTCCAGGGAATGTCTCGCTTCGCCTCAACAATCATGAGCGTGTTCGAAGTGCCGTCCGTGATTTTCGCCAACTCGGCCCCTTTCTTGTCAAAGAAGACCGTTGTCGGCCCGGTAAGCACGAAGTACGACGAAATCGTCGAATCGGCTAAATCGTACGGATCGCCAAAAACCGCAGGCATTTTTTCCAGAACCTTCTTGTTGTTGACGCTGTCCCAAGGTTCGTCAAGTCGATATTGCTGATAGAGGGAAACCTGATCGAGATATGGCAGAATGGCCACGCGCCAACTGTGAGCCGTCTTGCCATCGGGACTATATAGTACGGCCGGTGGGAATGTCTTGTGCTCCTCCGCGTAGACGTGCATCGCCAGCGCGAGCTGCTTCAGGTTGTTGATCGACTGAGCGCGGCGGGCCGCTTCGCGGGCATTTGAAACTGCCGGCAGCACCAGGGCGATTGCTTTCGCTGCATCGTCGGCATTGACGGTCGCCGATGCCCGCACGCGGTGTTCGTTTTGTTCAATCTTCAGGGAATCAAGCAGCGAATCAAGCATGTCGACAATACCCAGAAGGGCCGCCCCGTCGCCGCTGGGTAACTGGCTGACTGTGCTCCGGGCCTGTGAGAGACTGTTCTGTCCCAGGGTTACCGTCGCCGTCAGGGTGTTTCGAACCTTCTTGAGATCCTCGGCAGACGGCACCGTTAATTCCAGCGACAATGCAAGCTGTTCCTGAAGATCGACGCTCAACAGCACATTCGAGGTTGACTGCCAAAGCGGTGCAAAGGGGGCAAAGGCGGCCAGCGCCGCAGGCAGACCAGGGTTGGGCGGCTGCTCACCCGCTGCTCCCACGGCCCAGTTCAGCATGTCGCGAATTGCCGGCATGTGAACGACGACAGCCGCGGTGGTGTTCGCCGCCCCTTTCCACGCCTCGCCCCACTTTGCCTTTTCCGCACCGTTTTTTCCGGCGACGATCAGCCGCCGAAGATATTCATCCAAGTGGCTGCCGACGATGGAACGTTCATCGGCAACATAACAGAGCAGACCCTTTCCGTCTTTGCCGCGGACGTAGGTCTGTCCGGAATATTCCTGTTTTTCGGAATTCGGCTGCAACTTCTTAATGACCGTTTCCACATCCTTGGCGTCCGCCAGTCGCAAGACGAATCCTGCCGCATTTGCACCGGGCCCGTTCTGATCGGGCAAGACGATCAACGTCACTTGCTCAATCCGGTCGGCGGCGACATTCAGCAGCTCTTGCGCAATTCCGTGTTCTGTCAGGATTTTCTTGAGCGGTGCCAGCGCTGGTCGGCTGAGCAGTTCGGCAGGACGGAACGCTGCGACAGCTAGCGCATCGCGAGGAACGTACGCCAGCGACAACGGTTCGACTGCTTGGGCCGCCGCAAAACTCCCGGCCCCCAATGCTGCGACTGAGCCCGTCAATCGTCCGTCCGAACCCAGCGCTGCCGACGATCTCGTCGGGGCTGTGCGGTCTTTGTCTTGTGCTGGCGGCTGCCCGTCGTCGGCAAACGCCTGCGCAGCCGACCGATCGACCAAGGGCTTCCGATCGGCCGCAGTGCCGCGCAGTCCGGCCACTGCCAGGCTGACCGCCGTCAGCGTGACAATCATGCCCGTTCGCACCTTCGCCGACATCTTCGTGGACAAAAGCTTTTCATCTCGAAGCATCTCAATTCTCCTCATGAATGTTCCGCGGGTCGGCAGAAAGGTACGGGCCGGCCAGGCCAGAGGAGTGTCGCTTTGGCGAAGCGCCATCCCGGCCAATGTCGTCAAGTACGAACTTTGCCCGCCAGAAAGCCGGGCCGCCGCGGCATCGGCGGCCAGTTCCTGCTCCAGCCGCAAACGCGCGGCCAGCCAGTGCACCAGCGGGTGATAAAAGTGAACGGCCAGCGCCAATTGCGCAGCCACCCAAGTCGCAAAATCGTGCCGGGCGATGTGTGCGATCTCGTGCGCCAGAACCGCCCGGCATTCTGTGCCGGTCCAGCTTTTCCAGCTGGCCGGTAGAATAATCAAAGGCTGACGCCAGCCGATCGTGGCAGGGGTCGTCAGCAATTGTGACTCGCACAGACTGATCGCGTACCCGCCGCCGACCTCGGCCAGAAGAATGTCGGCCATTTCGCGCAATGAAGAATCAGTGATCGGCCGGGCGTGCAGACGATATGACCGCACAGCAGCCAGCCCCGCCACCAGCCGGGCAAGGCCCAAGACGCCCCCTGCCAGAAACACAACGGCCACATTGGCGGGCCACAGCCAGGAATCACTTTCGGCCGTGGCCGGAAGGCGCTGAATTTCGGAAAGAAACGTCTCCAAAAAGACCGCAGCCGCCGTGGGAGATTCAGGCACTCCCCGCGACTTGCCCGTCACGACAACTGCCTGATCGTCGGATGAGCCGTCGCCCTCCACTTGGTCACCGTTTGCCAAGCCGATTGTGGAATTGCGCGATACATGGCCCCCCAGACGCGCGCCCAAGGGGGCGGGCCGGTCTGTGTGGGTTTGCCAGCGCGGCCATGGACTGAAAGTCAGCGCCGTCAGGCCCACAATTAAAATCAAACCGGCAAAAGCGGCCAAGGCCCGGGCTGACGGCCCGCAACGGCGCACGAGGCCGTACAATAGCGACGCGACGCTTGCCAGAATCGTTACCTGCACGACACACCACACAAGGGCCAGGCCAAGGGCGTTCATGGCTTTTTCTCCGCGAGAATTTTCTGCAAAACGGCTCGTTCCTTGGGGGTCAGGTGCCGCTGCTCCATCAAGCGCACGAGCAATTGCTCGCGCGAACCTCCAAAGACGCGGCGGACCAGTTCGGTCAGCAGGTTCCCCGAGACTTCCTCGAACGACCGCATGACCCGGAAGCGAAACGGACGCTCTGTGTTCGTTTGTTCTAGAAACCCTTTTTCGACCAGAATTCGAACAAGGGTAGCGACGGTGGTGTAAGCCAGATCGCGACCTTCTGCCGCCAGTTCGTCGCGCGCTGCGGTCACTGTCTGCTCGCCACCATTCCAGAAGATGTGCATCACTTCCAACTCGCGCTCGGTCAATTCACTGGCTTTGGGACGGGCCATGCTCTTGGATCCGGAAAGACGGTATGACTTGATATTTGGTTTACGATATTTGGTTTACGATATTTGGTTTTATAGTAATCATGGCAATGCGGCAAGTCAAGCCAATAAAAATCAATACTTAAAGCCTCCCGACATCTTCAAGCCTGGCAGCCGTCGTCGCCATCTGAAAATTGGCAAATCGGCTGCTCCATCGCTTCATCTGCCGAGGCCACCCGCTGCGAGACACTCTGGACGCGCCGAAGGCCTGGTCGACAAAGAGTTACGGATTCCCACTTGGCAATTCTTCGCGGAGGGGGCAGATTTGCACGGCTTAAATTATAGAAGCGCGCAGCGGCCCGAACCGAATGTCTGCGAATGCCGCGCAACATGCGGTTAAAATGCATTGGATCGTACCGTCGGCCGTGCTACGTCAATCGCCGTTGTTGACTGCTGCACGACGATCAATCCTGCGGGAAACAATTCTTGCCGCGCCGCCATTGATGCGGCAGCGCCGCAATCATGTAACCGGCATACGGGCCATGCGAGCGCGGCGTTCGGCACGGCGGCGCGCGCGCCGGCGCTTGTCGCTGGGCTTTTCATAAAACTCGCGGCGGCGCATTTCCTTCTTGATGCCGCTGTGTTCCACCAGCTTCCGAAACCGACGGACTGCCTCCTGAATTGATTCCCGTTCGCGCAACCGCAGCTTAACCACAAAAACCTCCGTAACTGAAACTTCAATTCCAGTGAATTCGATGAAATACCGGGACAGCGCCAGTCTGCCGCCGCCTGTGCCACGTCCCGATTTCCTCTCACGCTTGCGTCTCATCTCGGGCGATCGCCAGAGGTCGACTTTCGACCGTCGCGGGAAAGCCGACACGGCAAGGCATCCAAGCTGTATAGGATACCAAATTGGCCAGTTGAGTCAAACCGAAGGCCCGATTCGGTCGTGGCGCGATTCACGACGGCACCCCGACGGCTCAAATGCAAGGGGGTATGCTGCATTGGGTCTCGCAAACGCCGCGAACAGCCCTTTGCATTCCGCATTCCGTACCTTCTTCGTACAATTCCGTTTCAGTAGAGAAACACTTACGAACCTCGATCGGATCAACCCCGATGCCCCGCACTCCGCAACAAGCTTATGCCGCGCTGACCGATCAACTGCAACAGACCGCGCTGCTCGAATCGTGTGCCAGCGTGCTGGGGTGGGACGAGCAGACGTACATGCCCGCCGGCGGAGCCGGACATCGGGCCAATCAATTATCGCTGTTGGCGGGAATGTGCCACGAACGGGCCACGGCCCCCCAGATTGGTGAATTGCTCTCGGAGATTGAAAGCACGCCTCTGGTTGCGCAGGCCGATTCGCCTGTCGCCGCCAACATCCGCGAAGCACGCCGCGATTACGAGCGGGCCACGAAGCTCCCGCGCCGGCTCGTCGAAGAACTTTCACACACAGCGACCCTCGCGCAGCAGGCCTGGGTCGCCGCCCGCAAACACTCAAACTTCAAAGATTTCAAGCCGTGGCTTGCAAAAATCGTGGACCTCAAACGCGAAGAGGCACAGGCGATCGGCTTCGGGAGCGGCGTCCCCTATGACGCCCTGCTCGATGCCTTTGAGCCGGGCATGACCGCCGCCAACTTGACCCGACTATTTAACCCCATGCGCGACGAGCTCGTCAAACTGATCGCAGCCATTGCGGCTTCAGGGCGCCGGCCCTGCCCAGACATCATCACCCGCCGCTATCCCGTCGCCATGCAGCGCGAATTCTCGATTGCCGCGGCCAAACAGATCGGATTCAACTTCGACGATGGCCGGCTCGACACGGCGGCACATCCCTTCTGCAGCGGGTTCGGCCCCGGCGATACGCGGCTGACGACGCGCTATGACGAGCATCATTTTCCCGGTGCTTTCTTCGGAACTCTCCACGAAGCCGGCCAT
>JAYTRB010000499.1:0-3723 GCA_043746425.1 Planctomycetia bacterium | reverse complement strand
GGTTCCGTCGGCAGGTCTTTCAAGCTATGCACAGCGATCTGAGCGGCGCCGTCAAGCACAGCCTTCTGCACCTCGCGAGTGAAAACTCCCAATCCACCGAATGCGCTCAGGCGTTCGGTCTGGTCACGATCGCCGACAGTCGCGATATGTACGATTTCGACTGTCGTCTCAGGAGAAATCTGACGGAGCAGCCCGGCGACATGATTTGCCTGCCACAGCGCCAAACGACTGGCGCGGGTCGCAATGCGAAGCGGGTGCGGCGCAGAGAGACTCACAATCTGGGTCCGCCGTTGTTACTGTCGGGTACCGCCGCCCGGTTTGATACGAGATTTCCATGCGCGATCCGCTTTTGCAGTTCCTGCTGCAGCGCTTCGGGGGTCGCGAGCTGTTGCGGAGGAATCAGCACGCCGCAGGAAACGACGAACTGCACAGCCTGATCGACGGTCATATCCAGGTCGATCACGCTGCTTCTTGTGACCATGACAGTAAAGCCACCCGCCGGCACGGGTGAGGTGGGAACGAGCACGGTGAGCATCGGCTCACGCACTTCGGCGGCGCATTCGAGCATTCCCTCGCCCGTGACGAAACCGAGCGTCCACGACCCCAAACGCGGATATTCGATTGCCACAACCCGCTGGAATTCGACTTCACGATCACTGAGGACGAAGTCGGTGACCTGTTTGACCGTGGAATAGACGTTTCGAACGAGGGGCACCCGGACGAGAATTCCCTCGACTTGCCGCACAAACCATTTGCCGATCTTGGCCGTCACGAACCTTCCGAGGAAATACATGGCGATGATCATCGCCGACAGCGATCCGGCGCTCAGAAGCCATGACGAACGAACGTCGCGAACCGAGACGACTTCCATGTACAAGCCAATGGCTGTCGTCGGACCGGGCTGCGGCCGCAGGTACTTGAAAACGAGCTCATAATCTGCCAGAGGGACGTATTGCCCCGGGTCGATCCCCTTCCCCATGGGAACGTAAACGTCGCGGTTCCAATCATCCGAAAGCAACAGGTCAAGGGTGGTTCGATCTCCGACACCCTGAAGTTGCTCGGCCACTTCAGGAGTCACCAGATAGTTGCGTTTCCAGTCAGGAAGGCTGGGAAACTTGTCTGGAAGCGAGACGAGTTGATCCTTTGTGCGGATGTCATTGTGCAGCATCGCCAGAGCGAAGCGAACGACCGTGTCAATGGGATGGATTACGTACGTGTTGAACCCGTTCGCCGCCCATAACAAGATCAATAGGGTGAGCACAGGAGGCAGCATGATCGCCACCCCCCGTAAGAAAAAATAGGTGGGGGACGATCGCTTGCGAGGGGCAGGGGTGAGTGATGGTGCGCTGGACATCTTAAAAGAGAGACTTTCGCTGATCGTTGGACGAACTCTTGCGACCTCTATCTGCGCCCCAAACCGCGGGCGACAACGGCCACGATGACATGCGCCGCACCGGCCTTTTTCAGCACACGGGCAGTTTCGTGGGCCGTGGTTCCGGTTGTCATCACGTCATCGGCCAGCAGCACCACGGAACCGGAAAGCCCCGCCGATGCCGCCGCCTGAAAGGCGTTTCGCAGGTTGACCCTGCGCTCGGACGGTGTCAATCGGGCCTGCGGTCGTGTGCGCCGACATTTTTGAAGTATATGGCTCGCTACCGGAACTTGCAACCGCGCTCCCCAGACCGAGGCCAGCGTCTCGGCGGCATGATGGGGGTGAAACAGCCTTCGGAACCAGTGTTGCGGTACGGGTACGATGACATCGATTTTGGCATTCTGCAGCGTTTCTGATTCGCATTCCCAGAGCAAGTCGGCCAATCCCGCCGCCAAGGGTTCGGCGCCCCGATCTTTACTCCGCAAGCAGGCGGTCCGCAGAGCCCCGTCATAAACCCCCAGGCGAATCACCCGCTCGAAGGCAAACTGTTCGTCGCGGCACAAACCGCACGGCACGTTCGGATCAAGGAACGGCCCGATCGCCGCGCCACACCTGAGGCACGCCAGGCCTCGGGTTACCACCAGTTCATTTCGGCACCGGTCGCAGAATCGACTTTCCTGCCCGCCCAGTTCATGCGGGGGGAGCTCGGCCAAGCACAAGCGACATGCCGGCGGGTACACGAAATCAGCCGCCCCGCGAGCCAGTGACCGCACCCACGCCGGGAGACTCCAACGCATGATACGCGATTTCTTCGACATGCCGTAGAGTTTAGGTTCGCCCAGCCGCTATAGACAAGGACCAGGTTTACGTTTCAACAAGTTCCGGATTCGATCGGTGACCGTCCGAGATTCGATCGGAACCAAATCAAAATGTTCAGCGGCCGAGCATTTTTCGATTGGCGCTGAAGTTGTTCGCGCCGCTGCCCGACGACTGATAAACACTCGGAATCGAGACTGATGAGTTGAAAGTGGCGGGCGCGGTTCCACTGGCCAGCTCGCGCTCATGAAGGTCGTCGTGCAGCGACCGCAGTTCTTCATACGACCAGGTTTCGATTGTCCAGCTTGGCGTGAGCTGGGCCACGTGGTTTGGCCCGCGCAGGTGGCCGATGATCTTTCCCTGAACCGGGTTCCAGTCTCCCTCGACCGACCAATGATTCCCGCGCAGCGGATAGCTGCCTGTGGTTTTAACGCGCGCGGCTTCAGGAACCGATCCTGGCGGCCGTTCATTCTTGCCGTTGAGAAGCCAGCCGAATGTCCAGGCATCGAGCGGAGTCGTGCAGCCTTCCTTGAACGAGCGCACGATCGCACCATCGTTGACGCAGGCCACGGTGGGAAACTCGTGGACATTCAGCTGTTGAACAAGGTCAGAAACGAATTGGCGGTCGACGATCTGCACGTGATTATCGGGAGTCGCGCCGATCTTCCAGCCGCGGGATTTCATCGCCTCGAAGTCGCCCCCGGGTTTGGTCAGCCGGGCCAGCTCGCTTTCGCAGCGGTCGCAATCTTTCGCGATGATGAATAGTACCCGCACGTTGCGGGGCGCGACAGGGCGTTGCTCGGCGTCTTCGGATTCCGCCGGTCGCCTCTCTGAAATATGACCGGCGGTGTCATTTTCAACACGGGTGACAGCCCGGTTGGCTGTTCTGGTTTCGGGCTCGGTAGCCGGGCTCAACCCGGCGACGACAGCCAGCCAGAGGGCTGCCGTCAAAAGCGATTTGCGCAGCATAGGAATCGAACCTCACCGAAGCGATTCAGGCGGTGCGCTCGCCTGTCCGCGATGCAGAACGGGTGTGTAAGACACCCATAAAGATACCAGACAAATGGCAGGATGCAAAAGAAATTGGAGTTCATTTCAGTTTTTACCGTTGCCTGCCCATTTGCTCCGGGACGCTGGTCGCGATCGAAAACGATTCGAAAAGTCGCTGCACTGGTAACGGTGCAATTCTTGACGGCCAGCGAAGATTTCAAAGCCGCATGAGGCGATGTGCAGCCTGGGGTATTCGGCGAACTGCATGAATAGGCAGGTCCACCGCATTTGTATTCGCAAATCGGCGAATTCCCGTGCTTGATGGATTGGGGTCTGGCCGCTGGTCGGGCTGGTTGCTTTCTTGCACGACCGCGAAGTCAGGCGACGCGAACAGACCTGCCTGGGCTCGTGCTGCCTGGCTCGTAAAAACTCGCCCCGGGGAGGTGCTCAAGCGCTACTCGTGTCGCAGCGCTTCGATCGGGTCGAGTTTCGCGGCGGCGCGAGCCGGATAAAGGCCGAAGATGATGCCGATTCCAACTGAAATA
>JAYTRB010000498.1:0-2794 GCA_043746425.1 Planctomycetia bacterium | reverse complement strand
TCGACGGTGCGCACCAGCCCCGTTCCAAAAAGATGATGCCAGATGCGGTTCACCATGACCCGTGCCGTCAGCGGGTTGTGCGGACTGGCGATGCGGTTCGCCAATTCGAGCCGGCCGCTTCCCGAGGTTGCGAACACATCACCCGTGGTCGAAAGCACTTCCAGATAGCGGTGCGGAACGGTCTCTCCGGGCCGACGGCAGTCTCCTCGGACGAACACCGGTTGTTCAAAACCTTCCCCACCGTCGCCGACACCGGGAACAATTCGCGGCAACATCAAGTCGGCCTCGATTTGCCGGTACAGTTGGGCGAGAGATTCAAGCCGGGGCGTCGTTTTAACGCTATTCCTGAGCAGTTCGCGGCGTAAGAGTCCCTCGAGCCAGCGAACATCATCGTCACTCGCCTTTCCGTCAGACCAGGCCCGCAGGGCCGCTTCGATGGTACCGATATACCGCGCGGCAACCTCGGCGAGCGTCGCGGGCACATTGCCGGCCAGCAGCGGTCGCAAATGCGACAGTTCGGGCCGCGGGGCTTCTGGTCCATCATGCAGAACAACCCGAGTAACTCCGAAATACGATCGCGGGTTCTCGGCGGCCTTATCCCAGGGAAACTTGTAGTTCGCCGGGTCGTTTCCCAGCGCACTCAACTGATCGGGGAACTTCGGATTGTCGAACATCGTCATCAATTCAGCATAGGTTCGCAGGCTGTCGCGGTCATCGGGGGGCGAAAACGTGACCCATTGCAGGTCGCTGAACGTGAGCGCGCGATAGTTCTTGTAATTGAGCTGACAATTATTCGAAACGAGCCGCAGCGCACTGCTCCGCTGGCCCAGCACCTGGAAACTGACGTTTTTCCTCCCCTGCGGGAGCACCCCCGAGCGCAGTGTCCCGTTGAGCTTGTCGGAGAGGGTATGTGTAAAACAACCCGCCGGCAGTACCGACTTGACGAGTGCATCGCCTTCGCCGTTGAGCGCCAGTTCGCCCGCAGGTGAGGCGGCCTGGCGCAACCCCTGTCCGCCGATCTGCCATCCTTCGAAGGCACCACTCCGAAAATCGGCCCAGGCAGTAAACTGCGTCTGATTGAATTCGGATCGCTCCCGATCTTGCCGCCCATATTCCTCAACGAGCCTGGGCCATTCAACGGCAATGACCGCCGGGTCGCTGCCGGCTGCATTCGAGATTCGGCGTAATGGTTCGAGTATATCTTCGAGCGGCGACTTTTCGACGGCCAGAGCAGCCACCCATTTTTCAAGCCGTTGCAGATCGAGCCCTTGAGCCACCTCTGCGGCGTCGGGCCGATTGGCCCGTTTGGCCTGGGCGGCTTCGACGTAACGTCCAAATTGCTGCACGTCGTTTTGCCAGACCGCTGCCAATTCCCGTCGAATCTCGGGCTTGAGAGCCCGGAGTTGTTCCATCTGGCTGGCATTCACTTCGGGCGCGTCAATGGTATGACTGACCATTCGCGAGCTGCGCACGATACCGAGCATTGAGTAGTAATCGCGCGTGGAGACAGCGTCGAGTTTGTGGTCATGGCATCGGGCACAAGCCACGGTCGTCGCTTGAAATGCCTTGGTGAGCGTGTCGATCTGATTGTCGGCCAGATCGAAACCAATCTCGCGCAGGCTGATGCAGTCGTCGTGATTCACCTCGCCGAAACGGTAAAACGCGGTGCCGATCGGCGATTCGTTGAACCGCTCGTGGTCGTTTTGTCGCGGATGCGGCAAAAGATCTCCGGCGATGTGTTCTCGCACGAATTGATCATACGGCAGGTCGGCATTGAAAGCCCGTATGAGATAGTCGCGGTAACGCCAGGCATGATGTACCTCGTAATTCCACTCATTGCCATGCGTCTCGGTGAAACGCACGACATCCATCCAGTGCCGAGCCCATCGCTCGCCGAAATGTGGCGACGACAGCAGATGATCGACATAGCGCTCGATCGCAGCCGCCCCCCCCTGCTCGATTCGGTTTGCCCTTCCTGCAATCGCTTGCGGAAAATACTCGGCAATCTGCTGTGGCTCAGGCGGTAAACCGGTAAGCGCCAGGCTCATGCGTCGGGCCAAAACGGCGAGAGAGGCCGGCTCGGCGGGCGCCAGGCGCTCCCCTTCCAGACGCGCCAGAATGAATCGATCGATCGCGTTTGCCGGCCAGTCTGAGTTTTTCGGCTGTGGAACGGCCGGTTCGGCCACCGGATGGAGGCTCCACCAATCGCGGCGGACACGCAACGTTTCTTCCCAGGCGACAGAAGGAATGCTATCGACTGCCTTGAGACGCGGGTCGGGCGCTCCCTGTTTCACCCATTCCTCAAGATCGGCGATGGCCGCGGCAGGGAGCTTTCCTTTGGGAGGCATCCGGGGGGCATCGCCCGAGTAGCGCACGGCCGAAATGAGCAGGCTTTCGTCGGGTTTTCCGGGCTCAATCGCCGTCCCCGATTCCCCCCCATGGCGCACCCCATCGCGACTGTCGAGGAGCAATCCTCCCCCGATTTTTTTGGCCTTCGGGGAGTGGCATTGATAGCAATGCTCGACCAGAATCGGGCGAATTTTTTTCTCAAAAAATACGACACCCGCATCATCGTCGGCACGAACAAACGCATCTCGCCCGAATATCGTCAAGCTGAGAAGCAGGCAGATCAAAAGACGCATCGAGAACCCTCGGCGATAACCCTGAAATCGCTTCGCATGGCCTGCGGCCATCCTCCATCGTAGTCGCAATCTGCCAGCTTGCAACCCGACCCCTGTTGTAGCAGCCCATTGAGAAAGCGAGTTCGAGCTGTCGGCCCGTTGAAATCGGGACT
>JAYTRB010000497.1:0-5674 GCA_043746425.1 Planctomycetia bacterium | reverse complement strand
TTCAATCCCAGCCAGTAGCCCACGACCGATCCCAGAAGAACTCCGACAACGGCGATCGCCAGCACGAGCTTCAGATAGTGAATGCCCACTGCCAGATTGCTGTAACCGAACGCCTTGAGGGCTGCGATCTGGTCGCGCTGCAAGGCGATGATGCGCGACAGGACGACGTTCAGCAGAAAGGCAGCGACCGAGAGAAAGATCGAAGGAATGATCGTTCCCATCCGCTGCAACTGCTTGATTTCATCAGACAGAAAGCGATTAGAAATCTGATCGCGGCGGCCGTGCGACCCGAGGCCGCCGTAGGGCTTGACGATCGCATCGAGGCGCTCGATCACTTCCTGTTCGTCGGCGCCAGGAGTGAGATCGAGGCATATATCATTGAATGCCCCTTCCATGTCGAAGGCCGACGCCAGGGCCTGGTGCCCCATCCAGAACACGCCGAAGCGCTTGTCGTCGGGAACCAGCGCCCCCATGCGGATCGTGTAGACATATTCGGGCGAAAGGGCCGTTCCCACAATTCGCAGATCCTTCCGCCGGCCGTTGATGATCGCCGTAATCTTGTCACCGGGGTGCAGATTGTGCGCCTCAACGAACCCCTCGGCTGCAAGAATCTCATCGTCTCGAAAGGGCTCAATATACCGACCAGCGCGCAGGTGCAGGGCATTGAGTGCGAACTGCCCGTTTTCGGGAATCGAGATTAACCGGCCTACGGCTGGTTCGTCCAAGTCGGCCAGATCGAGCGTCACATCGCGGACGACACGGGTATGAACGTGTGCCACGCCGGGAATGTCGGCAATGCGGGCCGCCACCGCATTGGGAGCCCGCTTGAGCCCTACAAACACGTCGGCAAAACGGTATCGGTCGTAGTACGTCTCCTGCGTTGTTCGCAGGGCCTCCAGAGCGCTCAGCGACATGACAAACGTCGCCACACCGCAGGCGATTACCGCACAGATCGCCAGCACCTGCCCCCACATCTGGACAATGTCACGTACCAGTTTGCGGTCGATAGCCTTCATTACCAGTTCAACTCGCCGGGAAGCAGTTTATGGGAATTCGAGCGAACATTAGAAATGCGCCCGTCGGCCACCGAGATAATGCGATCGGCCATGTCGGCGATCGCCGCGTTGTGGGTGATGACGGCGGTCGTTGTCCCCAGCTCGCGATTGACGCGCAAAATGGCCTCAAGCACCAGAATACCAGTGGAAATGTCGAGCGCTCCGGTCGGTTCGTCGCACAGCAGCACATCGGGTCGCTTGGAAATCGCCCGGGCGATGGCGACACGCTGTTGTTCGCCCCCCGAAAGCTGGGCGGGAAAGTGATCGAGGCGATGGTCCATGTTGACCAGTGTCAGCGCTTCCTCGGGTGTCATCGGCGCGCGGGCGATTTCGGTCACCAATGCCACGTTCTCGCGGGCCGTGAGACTGGGGATCAAGTTGTAGAATTGGAAGACGAATCCCACGTGATCGCGGCGATAACCCGTAAGAAGCGCATCATCGTCTTTCGTCAGATCGCGGCCACGGTAGCTGACGTGTCCGTCAGTCGGAACGTCAAGTCCGCCGAGAATGTTCAGCAGTGTCGACTTGCCGCTGCCAGAAGGACCCAGGAAAACGACAAACTCCCCTTCAAATAGATCGAGGTCTACGCCCCGCAGGGCATGCACGTCGACCTCGCCCATGTGGTACACCTTGGTAATCCCACGAGCCTGGTAGACAGCAGACTGATGAGCGACCGGTTGATCGGCCGGTGATGGCGTCTTGACGGGTGGGTTCAATGGTTGCGTCATGGCTCGAATACTGCACGTAAAGACGGCCGCCGCCGGATGGTGAGTACCAGACAATGCGCCCGTGGAAATCGTCTGGTTGAAACCGGAATGATTGAATTATACCCGTGGCGCCGGAAACCGTTCTGCCCCTTTGAACCAATTTCCTGTCAACGAGAAACCCGCAGACACTTACCGGCTTTAACCGCGCCGCGCTCGAAACGACTAAACCACGCCGATGACAATCTCGTCAGCCACAACCTCTCTGGACCAATAATGACCTCTTTCGAATTCGACCAGAGGCCGGCCGACAGGATTCTCGACGACCAGGGAGCAATTCGCCTCGAAAGGCCAGTGGCACACGCGGCTGCATCGTGCCGACAACAAACTCAACCGCTTTCCAATCGAGAATCGTGGCGAATTTTGAGTTTTTAATCCGCCGGCGGGTGCCATTCGCCCCAGTGCGACAGGTAGTGAGCATACGCCGGAACAGATTCGGCCCGCGCTTCGAGCCAGGTTTTGACTTCGCCGACGAGTGCCTGTTCTTCTTCGAGTTTAAGCCTTCCCAACACAACCCGGCTGCGCAGAAACACGAAATAAGTGTCGAGCACGTCGCACCGGCAGTAGTCGTTGATTTCCTGCACTTGGCCGGCCTCATACATATCCTGCACCTTCGACCCGTCGATTCCCGTTTTACCGGGTTTGCCAATGAGGTTGGCCACGAGATTCAACCCGCCATTGAGTCGCATCGCGCCGAAATTTGTGAGCAAATCACATAGATCGAGGTGTGCCGTGGTGTTATATCGATTGCGCGACTGCTCGTACGACTTGGCATCGACGTTGAACCACGCGGGAACGCTCAGCCCATAGCGAAACGCCGCCAGTTCGAGCAGCGGAAGGTCATACCCCCGGCCGTTGAAGCTCACCAGCGTCGGACGATCGTAACGAGACCAGCCGGTCCAGAAATGCTTCGTGATGACATGCGGGCGAAACTGGGGCGCATCGAGCACCAATAGATCGAGCAGCCGGTATTCCGCGTCAACTTTGGCGACCGCAACCGAAATCGGCAGCATGAATGTAACAGGGAGGATGTCTTTTCCGTCATTCCGCTCGGCCAGCACTTCATCTCTGTATCGCCGCACGGCCTGCGGACCGGTAAGCGAATCGCGGGGGTAGCGCACGCGGGTAATGAGATCGCCGTCGGCAATCGCCTCGCAATCGAATATCAAGAAGGCGACTTGGTCCATGAGATGACTACTCCTCTCCAATTCCGAAGCAATACAGATGCCCGGCAGTTCGCAGAAAGATTTGACCATCGACGATTGCCGGGGTGGCGTAGGTGTTTTCGCCGAAAGCGGCGGTATGCAGAATCTTCCAGTCGGCAACTGAACTGATGACGGTGAGTTGGCCGTCTTCGCTCAACAGATAAATCTTTCCGTCGCCCGCGACCGGAGAGCTGTAATATTCACCGACAGCTTCGAGCCTTCCCTGCTTGAGGGCGGTTCCGGTTTTCGCCATCAGGCATGACACGACGCCACCATCTTTCACGGAAAACAAGAGGTCATCGACGATGACAGGAGAGGCGCAGAAGGGGACATGTCTGGCGTACGTCCAGACAATGTGTGTGTCGGTCACGTCGCCTTTGCCACCCGGCCTGACGGCAATGACGACATTGCGCCCGACCTGCAACAATTTGCGGAAATATTCATATTCCTCGCGGCTTACCCCGCCGCTCTTGTCACGGTCGACCTGCGCAAAACGCATGTGGATCGCGCCTCCTTCGGGAAGCTCACTCTCTTCAAAAGTTCTATTTTGATTCTTGTCGTATTCGGCCACCACGTCGTCAAAGGGGGGGGCCTCGATCTTCATTCCTCCTTCATCGCCCCCGGCGGCCCAGCCGGCAACGTACAACGTGTTGTCGCTGCCAATCACTGGAGTTGTGCTCACAAATCGGGCAATGCCGCGCGCCGTCCAAAGCTCCTCTCCGGTATCGAAGTCATAACCCACCACCCGCAATGTGGCGGCCACGACAATCTGCTTCTTGCCGGCGACACTCCAGATAACGGGCGTACCGTAGTTTCTTGGAAATTCAGACCGATCGGTTTTCCAGAGCGGCTTGCCTGTCTGTTTGTCGAACGCCATCAGAAAGGAATCTGTGTCGTGATCCTGGCAGAGAATGATTCGATCATCGACGATCAGCGGCGAACTGCCGGCGCCGAACGTGTTCTTGAAGGGCCCCATCGGGCGGCGCCAGAGCAATTCTCCATTGCGATCGTGGCAGACGAGCCCCGCAGAACCGAAAAAGCTGACGACACGCTGGCCATCAGCAGCCGGAGTACATTGGGCGTGACTGCCGATTCGATGAATCTCTTCCAGCCGCTCGTGAGGCACTTTGGTTTTCCAAAGGACATTGCCGTTGGAGCGGTCGAGCCCCATCACGAGCAGCTCTTCATTTTCGACGGCATTGAGGTAAATGTGCCCGCCAAAAACGACAGGCGAGGAATGCCCCGGCGGCAGAGCGGTCTTCCAGATGACGTTCGAGTCGGGGCCAATCTCGGCCGGCAGCTTTGCCGAAGAAACGGCGATTCCCGCAGCGTTCTGTCCGCGAAATTGCGGCCAGTCTCCAGCCCGTGTGGTTGCAATCAGGTTCACCACGCCTATACTCAGCACTACGATCGCCGCCGCCAAAATACGCATGGTGATTCTCCTGTGCAGGTTGCCCGCTATCGTAACGCGCCGCAGGTCGATCCGCCACCAGGAGAAGTCGAGCCTTTGCGATCTGGCTTTTCCCTTATTCCGGACGATTCAACGACAAACGAGGATTCCATGAAAGCAATTCGATTTGGCATTCTGGGTTGCGGGCGCATTACACGCCGCGGGCTCATTCCTGGAATCTTACAGTCGCCGGCCGCCGAACTGGCGGCCCTCGCCAGTCTGCGTGCGGGAATCGCCTCTGAACTGGCGAAAGAATGCGGCGGCCCGCAGACTTACGACTCCTACGAAGCCGTGCTCAATGACCCCGCTGTCGACGCAATCTACATTCCTTCGACCGGCGAATCGCACAAGCATTGGACGATTGAAGCAGCCCGCGCCGGCAAGCACGTGCTTTGCGAAAAGTCGCTGGCACCGACTGTCGCCGATGCTGAGGAAATGGCGGCCGTGTGTCACAAAGAGGGCGTGCTGTTGCAGGAAGCCTTCATGTGGCGGCATCACCCGCGAACAAAGCAGGTGAAAGAAATGCTGGAGGCCGGGACGATCGGCGAACTGCGGCTCGTCTGCGCTCATTTTTCATTTGACATCGACCGCAGCGACTGGCGACTTGATCCGTCGCGAGGGGGAGGTGCCGTATGGGACATCGGCTGCTACGGCGTTAATGCCGCGCGCCATTTTGTCGGCATGGAACCCCGCACCGTCCATGCGCGGGCGCACTTTTACCCCACCGGCGCCGACATGACCATGCAGATCGCTCTCGAATTCCCGGGGGGCTGCCTGGCCAATGTCGATTGCAGCTTTGAAGCCCCCTTTCGCTGCCAGGTTGAACTGGTGGGGTCGACGGGGTCGATTACGATCCCCGATGCCTTTCTACCGCCGGCGGAACCGAAGCTCATCGTTCGCCGTGGAACTCCCGCAGAGGCTGTGGCAGAAACGGTCACCTTACCGACAGCGAACCAGTATGCCGAACAAGTCACCGATTTCTGCGCCTCAATCAACGCCGGCCGACTGTTGCGCCCCGCCGAAGATGGCCTGGGCAACATGCGCGTGCTTGAAACTGCGTTAAAGCAGGCGCGGGGCGCACGACAGAGTTAGCAAATGTCTTGGGAAAGATTGCGCCCCTCATCGAGACACGTTCTGCAGGTTCGACCTACGATTCGCGAAATAGCTTGATGATTCCGGGGATGAAGGCAGCGAGCGCCC
>JAYTRB010000496.1:0-3679 GCA_043746425.1 Planctomycetia bacterium | reverse complement strand
AGGCTGCTTAAAGGTCGCGGCGGCTGACGTCGTCCGCCGAGGGGATACGACCGGTCGGGGCCTTCACCCGAATAGGCGATTCACTGCCGATCCGGCGGGGCGCGGCTCAACGGTTCTTGTTTCGCCGAGGCGATGCAGGTTCGCAGGGCATGCGCTCACGCCCGACGCAGAGAGAAGGACGCAGGAATAGAGGGAGCCCGACGATGGCAGTCAGGGGGCGGGCGGGTGGCATTGAGGTCGCGCGTGGTCCGAGTCAACCAAGTCCGATTCAACCAGGGCAGATTAAAGGAGAGCGAGAGATGAGCATGGTCATGCGGATCGGGGCAATTCTGCTCGGGGCAATTCCGGGCGGGATCGGGATCGCGATGAAAAGCTTTCAGCGCCTGAGATCAAGCCAGCCCGGCCATCCATTCCGCTGCCTGATCGCGCTCGTTCCCACGGCTCCAATGTCTCTTCTCGTGTTTCCTATGTATCCCATATTACCCAGTCGAATGCAGCGCTGCGAAAAAATGATATCTATGGGGATTTCTGATATCTATGGATCAATTCCCGAGGGTTTCTCATAGAAATCAGGTCGCGGGGCACTGATATCTATGGGCCGCGGGATGATTTCTATGGCACACATGATTTCTATGGCTGTGCCGCGCCATCTTCCAGGAATTGCCCAGGTTTCCGGGTCTTGAAGCCTGCCCGATGGCGCGGCTCACTTCGTGATGGTTCTTTGACAATTCGCTAGTAGGGGGCCAGGTGGAGTGCGACCGCCGGCGATGGAGCGGGCGTGTTTCCCGGTCGTGATAGAGCACGCCCTTGAGAGAGCATACCCATCATCGCCCCAGCGGCGTAAACAGTTCGCTCGCACCGGTAGTCCTGAGTCTTGAACCCATGATCCAATACAGTCGCGATCATGCTGGTTCCTCTGTCATGAAAGTGTTTTGACGCGAGCTGCTGCAAGACCTGATGTCCGCTTTTTTGCCTGCGTACGCCATTGCCGGATGTACCGGCTTTCCTGGGACCAAAGTCGGGTTCTGTCGCGGAATTGGCCGATACCGAATGGGCGATCCGGCCAATGTCAGACGAAATGCCTGAAGACCGTAAAGCGACCTTCCCATGAAAAATCGATGGCTGCCGAAACATTACGCTATACTTGGGGTTGAATGTTTGAGGCGACAGCAGAGGGCGAAAAGCCGCATATTCCACGATACTTGAGAGAGCTCTATGCGCTACAATCGTCTGGCTCAAGTGCTGGGTTTGATGGCCGTGGCGGCGTTGCCATTGATGGCGATGCTCGAGACCGCTTTCGGGGTGCCGACTGCAAAGGGAGCGGGGGCCCAAACAACGAATAAGTCGGCAAAGGGGGGGGCCGGCGCCAAGAAGACGCGTCTGTCTCGCCCGGCAACGATGAAAACGCTGGCCCAGGCTGCTCCTCAAGAAGCGCCGTCAGTCGCCAGAGCGCGGCCCGACGGCCCGACGGTCGATCCACTCACGGTCGCAGCGCAAGTCGACGAATTGATTGCTGCCGAATTGCGGAGGACCAATTCGCCAGTGGCCGGTCTTTGTAGCGACGAAGACTTTCTGCGGCGCGTCTCGTTTGATCTGGCCGGGGTTTCGCCCTCACCGCAAGAGGTCACGCTCTTCGGTATCGACCCCGATTCTCGAAAGCGGGCCGCCGCCATCGACCGGCTGCTGGCCGGCGAGCTATACCCCAGGAACTGGGCTCGCTACTGGCGCGACGTCTTTCAATCGCGGGCGACCGAGACACGACTGCAGTTTCTCATTCCGGCATTCCAGACATTCGAGTCGTGGATGGCAGGGCAACTCGCGGCACAGCGTCCGTGGAATGAAATCGCCACGGCGCTCTTGACCGCCACCGGCGACTCTCGGGAAAACGGCCAGACGGCCTTGATCATTGCCCAGCGGGCCGAGCCTGCCGAAGTCGCTGCCGAAATGTCGCGCGTCTTTCTTGGAATTCAGATTCAATGCGCCAACTGCCACGATCACCCCACCGACAGCTGGAAGCGCGAACAATTCCACGGACTGGCGGCATTTTTCCCGCGGCTCCAGTTACAGCCCAAGCGACAGACGAAGCCTCCTTCGCTCGAACTTGTGTCATTTACGCCCGCTGCCGGGGGACGCGGCCAAGGGCCCGGCGATTTTCTTCGACAGATTCACGAGCACCCCGAGCAATTCATCAAGCGGTTCGATACGAACGGCGACGGCAAGCTCTCTAAGGAAGAAGCCCACCGCGGTTCAAACAACGCGAAGCGGTTTGACAGGCTGTTTGAATTTGGCGATACGAATCACGATGACCTTCTGACGGCCTCTGAGCTGAAGAGCATTTCCTTTCCGCAGATGATGCAAACCGGGCGCGGCACTCCCGAGTATCTCATGCCCGACTTGCAACATCCGCAGTCTGAAGGAAAGCCGCTCGACCCGGTTTTTTTCCTCGGCAATCTGAATCCCGGATCGGGACTGAGCGACGGCGACCGCCGTCAGACCCTGGCGCGGTACGTCACCTCCACCGAAAATCCCTGGTTCGCCAAGGCGTTTGTGAACCGAATCTGGGGGCAGCTTGTGGGTGAGGGTTTCTACATGCCGATTGACGACATTGGACCCGATCGCACCCCCAGCTATCCCGCGGCGCTCGATGCACTCAGTTCAGGATTTACCTCGAGCGGCTACGACATCGCGTGGCTGTTCCGGGCGATTACGAATACCCAGACCTACCAACGGCAGATCCGCCCGCGTGATTTGAGTCAGGCCACAGCCGCGTTTGCGGCAGCAGCGCCAATTCGCCTGCGAGCCGATCAATTGTACGACGCGCTGAGCCGCGCACTGGGAATCAAAGAAGAGGCCGAGAAGCCGTCCACTGGCCCAGGGATGATGGGGATCTACCGCAATTCGCCGCGAATCCAGTTTCACACATTGTTCGGCTTCGACCCCTCGACGTCGCCTGACGAGTTGACAGGCACGATTCCGCAGGCCTTGTTCATGATGAATTCAGGATTCGTCAACGGCTTGATTCGGGCCAGCGGGCAAACCCGCCTGCATCAGATTCTCGAGAACTTCCGGAAAGATGACGACGCCCTGCAAGAGCTGTTTCTGGTGGTGCATGCCCGCGAGCCCTCTCTCAAAGAACTCCAGGTTTGCCGCGATTACATCCGTCAGGTCAATAACCGGCAGGAAGCTTTCGAAGACATCCTGTGGAGTCTGTTGAATTCAACCGAGTTTCAGACGAAACGATGATCCCTTTGAGGAAATGAAATCGAGAAGACCTGTGAGCAGGCGAGGGGCGCGCGAAGCCAGGAGTTTCCCTCCGACCCCAGGCTGACTCGCTGTCTGTCCATTTTTTGAAGTTGAGACTTTGTCAGTCAATTGGGTATTGGTTTTCATCAATTCGTCGCGGCTGTCTCTTGCACAAGATCGGAAGTTCCATGAGCCTCTTTCATCATCTTGATGTCAACCTGACGCGCCGCGGTTTCTCGCGTCGAAGTTTTCTGCACTGCGTATCGGCTGGCGCCGTGGCGGCCGGCACGCTCGATTTTCGCGATTTGATGACCGTCCAGGCCGGCGAGTTGCGCAAGCAGGGTATGGCACTGATCCTGTTATGGATGCAAGGCGGCCCCAGTCAGTTCGAGACATTCGACCCCAAACCGGGAACGGAACACGGGGGGGCCACCGA
>JAYTRB010000495.1:0-15317 GCA_043746425.1 Planctomycetia bacterium | reverse complement strand
GAAGACTTCGGCCCGCGGCACTCCTGGCAGCGTCATCATCGTCTCGCCCGCTTTGTTGAGCAGATAGATATCGGCTGCGGGATAGAACTCCTGCCCTGGTTCTGGCCGGGCGATGACCTGATCAATATCAGACAGCTTAATCTCACGGATCAACCCATTTCCCAACGAACGTCGCAACTGAAGCGTGCGATTGGTAAGGACATATACTTCGCCGAAGATCTTCAAAATGAAATACCCACCCAATGCGAACCCGGCCGTCGGCAGGCAAAACAGCAAATGTGATATCTTCACTCCGAAAATCCGCATGGGGATCGATTCGTAGAGCCTTCCGAGAAGCTTTCCGATGGTTGCCGCAGCGATGGACGGGTACACGGCCATGATCGCCGCCTGGTGGGCACTGACCCCCGAAATGGCGGGAGGCTTCTGGGTCAACATCTTGGTAGATTCTCCGCAACGATTCAGGGAATACGCGCGCGACCTTTCGGCCAATTCATTACGAACTTTGCAGCCACGGCTTAACCTAACAGACCGAAAGTTGGATTACCAGTCTGGCGCCCAGCCTGCACTTGTCACTTTGAACTCTTCTTCTCTTTGGCGTTCGCCCCACTGCCAGTCGGCTTGAGCTTAAGGACACAGCGGAATCCGACGTCGTTGGGCCGTTCGGACTGGCTGACACCAGCTCTGGCCCACACGTACCAGTTCGGGTTGCCTCCTTTCACGACCCGCGCATGAGGCGCCCCCCCCTTGCCGCCGATCGGATTCCTGGCCGTGGCCCCCCCCTCGCTGGCCAATTGGGCGTAATATCGGTCGGAATACCAATCGCTGCACCATTCGCGGGCATTGCCAGCCATGTCGTAAACGCCATACGGACTCACATCTCCGCGAAACGACCCGACCGGGTCAATCTGTTCCGGCTGACGCGGACGGTGCCAGACATATGGTCCGTTCCCCCACGGAAATTTGAATCCCTCGGCTCCACGGGCGGCTTTCTCCCATTGGGCTTCGGTAGGGAGGGTTTTTCCAGCCCACACAGCAAAAGCATGGGCCTCAGCCCACGTCACTCCCATGACCGGCTCATGCGGGTCGCGCGCTTGCCGGGCAGGGCGTGGGACGCGGCGTTTCTCGCTGGTTGCGTCCCGAAATTTCTCGTAGCGGGCGTAAGTCACTTCCCGAATATCAATGTAGAAGGCGTCGAGCAAAACGCCATGCTCGGGAGCGACGTTGGCTGCACCTTTGTTGCTTCCCTGGATGAAAATCCCTTCTGGAACAAGTGCCATTATCGCTCCGTCTTCATCACTGCGGACGTGCCACGGAAGCCCGGCGGCCGTGCGGCCGGCACTTTCGATGGGCTTGAAACCTTCGGGGAGTTCGTATTCGGTCTTCGAGTCGTCTTGCAGGCGGCCAGTCGGGGTTTCGCCGTCCGTCGCCGACTCGTCGGCATTGTCACGGTCCTTGCCCATCGCAAAATTCGTCGAATCAATCGCCGGATTACCGGGGACGAAGGCAAAACGATCGACATCCAGGCCATCGATCGTAAAGGTCGCTCCGGAAGGAGCTGATGAGGGCAGAATCGCATACTGTTGTTCGCCGTTCCCCAGTTCGATTTCTGCCGTCGGCTCGTCAGCGACATCTTTCTTCTTTTTTCGCGGTTTGGTTGCAGGGGCCGCAGATTGCGCGGCGGCCGGTCCCGCGACAGGCATCCCCGGCATTCTCTGCTGCGGCGCTTCAGCGACACTCTCGGGACCAATCCTGACAATCTTCTTGGGGGGCGGCTCTTTCGAGCCACCACACCCTGTGACCACCAGCGACAGCATGCTTGAGGCAATCAGAAGCCAGCACTGCAGGCAGTTCATCGTGGGGTCCGTTATCGGGCTGATCTGAGTCAGGTAACAGTTCTAGAATGCGGTTCGCACACACCCCCATTCTCTGTCACGCGCATCCGTTTTTCAAGAGCGATCCGTTTCAGGAGAATCGGCGGACGCGTCCAGCGAGCAGCGTTCGGGGAACATGATGAGAGTGGCCCGCCACGTATCGTACCGTTTGAAACAGGCGGCGCGTTACGACAACTGCTGCATGATCGCAACGACCTTTTCGGCCAGGCCGTCAATCTGCGACAGTCGGCGGGAACAGCGCGGATGACCGAAAATTCGCACACGTTTGACGTAATCGTCGAACTGCGTGCCGGCGAGAGCCCTTACAACGGGCGACACGTCGCGCAGTGGCCGGTATCGATTCTCTTTCGGAAAGTAAATGTCCACCTGAAATTCCACTTCTCGATTCCCTGGCGGGGCGTCGATGAGAATGTCTGCCGAGGAAAGCACCTCTCCGATTTCGTGGCCCAACTCGGCCGAGAGTCGCTCAGCACAACGCACGAGGTAATCGAACGGCTGCCGCGCCAGAAGCTCGTAGACTTCTGGGTGATGATGCAGCGTGCATTCAAAAACCCGCTTGTAAATCAGACGCCGTGGGCCAAAGATGCCCTCGAGCAATGGTTCGCAGACGCTTCCCTGGGCCTGTCTCCGCAGAGTGTGAATGACGTCGGCTTCGGTCTGCTGGAACAAAAACGCTAGATTCAGTTTGTGGCGAAGTTCGAAAAAAGCGCGGGCAAACATGCACGTGGCCGAGCGTACTGCGTGATGCCAATACACCTCACTGAACATCACATACCGCGCAAAAACCATTAACTCAGCGGCGGTCTTGCCTTTGTAACTGATCGCCAGGCCGTCGCCCGCTGCATTCAGCACGAGCGACTGGATCAGGCGACTCTTATCGAAATTCCGGCCATAGGGAACGCCACAATGCAGACTGTCGCGTTCCAGATAATCCATCTTGTCGATATCAATGGGTCCCGAAAGAATTGAACGCAGCAATCTCAATCGCGGCTCGTCAGTGCGAGGAACCAGCACGTCGAGCACCTCTGCCGCAGCGATCTGCCATTCAGATTGCAGCACCTGTGCCAGTTCGCGATCGGGCGACAGAAACTGGGCCGCGAATTCCTCGTGCGGTGGCAGATCGGACAGGCCCATATCTTCGATTGGGTGGCAGTACGGCCAATGCCCCAGATCGTGCAACAAAGCGGCCGCCAGCAGCACCTCGGCGGTGTGGCCATCGACGATTTCACAGAACCGTGCGTCCTTGCCCAACTGCCATAGATACCGCAAGGCATTTTGAAACACTCCCAGCGCATGCTCGAATCGCGTGTGCATGGCCCCTGGGTAAATCCTCGAGACCAACCCCAATTGCGAAATCTGCGACAGCCGTCGAAATTCAATCGTATCGACCAGAGCCCGCACACGGGGAGTAAATGGCACATCCTGCTCGTCGGGAATCCTGACAATTCCCTGCCCCGAATCGAGCCGGGCCAATTCCGGAATGTCCATGAGCGCGCGGTGCATGTTCAATTTACGTTCTGGCAGGGTCTTGAAAAGGGAATTGGCATTGCAGCGGCAGTCCACAATTTTCGAAAGAAACACATTACTGCGAGACGCCTGCCATTCCACCTTTCAAAAAACTGCTAGCGCGTCGTTACGATCGGCAACTGGTACGTCACGACCGGCACGCGATCGATTCCAGCCGGCACAGGCGCCGAGTGGCCGCTGTCAATCCGCTCGCCAATGGGAGTGAAGACTGGCTCGGTTTCAAGCGAACCACCGACCGGCGCACCCATGACGAACATCCTGGCGGTCTGCAGGAAACCCCGCAGCGAGCCGAAGGTTTGAGAGACAGCACTGGGTTCATAGCCGCAATGCACCATACAATCAGCACACTTGGGATTGCCGCTCTTTCGCCCATAGTTTTCCCATTTCGTCGTTGAGATCAGCTCGCGAAATGTCTTCGTGTAGCCCTCTTGAATCAGGTAACATGGCCTCTGCCAGCCAAAAATATTGTAGGTCGGATTCCCCCACGGCGTACACTCGAGCTGCCACTTGCCCTGCAAAAAGAGCAAAAACAGCGGCGACTGATTGAAGCGCCAGCGCCGCGAAGAATTCTCCAACAACCGCCGAAAGAGATTGATCGTCTTGCGACGCTTGAGAAAGTGCTCCTGATCGGGCGCCTTTTCATAGCTGTATCCGGGCGACAGCATCATCCCTTCGACCCCGATATCCGACATTTCGTCGAAGAACTGCCGCAGCCGCTCGGGCTCGGCATTGTCGAACAAGGTCGTATTCGTCGTGACACGGAATCCAGACTTGATGGCCGCCTTGATGGCGCGCGCGGCAATGTCATATGACCCTTCGCGGCAAACCGCCAAGTCATGCTCTTCGCGCGGGCCGTCCATATGAACGGAAAAGGAAAAGTACTTTGACGGCTTGAATTTGTGCAGGAACTTTTCAAGCAACAGCGCGTTCGTACACATGTAGACGTACTTCTTCCGCGCTACAATGCCAGCGACAATCTCGTCGATCTGCGGATGCAAGAGGGGTTCTCCCCCCGGAATCGCCACCATCGGAGCACCACATTCATCGACAGCCTGCAGGCACTGCTCGACCGTCAACTGCTTCCGCAGAATATCGGCCGGGTATTGAATCTTGCCACACCCGGAACAGGCCAGGTTACAGCGAAACAAAGGCTCGAGCATCAGAACCAGCGGATAGCGCTCATTGCCGCGCAGCTTTTGCGCCAGCACGTACGTCGCCACCGTCCACATCTGCGAAAGGGGAACCCCCATCAGTGCCTCCATGCCCTAAGTGATTGGCCAAACGGCGATTTTGATACCAAGTTGAATGCCTTTTGTCATCGTCAATTTGATGAAACTCAGCAGATTGCTGCCTCGTCGCAAATAATCCGCCCTAGCCCCTGCGGCTTTCGTCCGATAGAGTCAACGTCAGCCAACATGCATCGCCGAACTTTGTCTGTCTTGAAGGAGATGTCTCATGCCTCTTGTTTGTTCGCGTAAGGTTCTCGCCCGACTGACGCTTGTTCTTCTGCTCACCCCTGGGGCGACCTTTTCTGCCTCGGCAGCCGCGAATAACGCCCCCGCTAAAGGCTCGACAATTGACGCTGCCAAAGTCGATGTCGCCCGAGACGCCGCGATCGATTTCCTGCGAACAACGCAAAACGATGATGGCAGTTGGACTTCTCCCACCGCTCCCGGAGTCAGCGGACTCATTACCACTTCGCTTCTGTCGAGTGGCCTGACCCCGGCTGACCCGATGATCGAAAAAGCTCTCAAGCATCTGGCGACATTCATTCAGGACGATGGTGGCATTTACTACGTGAAAAGCAGCCACAGAAACTACGAAACGAGCATTTGTCTGTTGGCGTTTGATGCGGCCAACCACGATCATCGCCACGACAAGAAAATCGCCAACGCCCGCGATTTTCTCAAGTCGTTACAATGGGACGAAACTGAGGACGTCAAGCCAGACGACGTGCGATACGGAGGAGCAGGTTACGGCGGGTCACAGCGTCCCGACCTGTCGAATACGGCTTTTCTTCTCGATGCCCTCAGGGCCGCCGGTGTCGAGAAAGATGACCCGGCAATGAAAAACGCCATCATTTTCGTCTCCCGCTGCCAGAATCTCGAATCCGAATCGAATACCACGCCGTTTGCGTCGAAGATCAATGATGGCGGGTTCTACTACACCCCCGCCGGCGGCGGAAATTCCCAGGCCGGCCCCACCGAGAACGGTGGCCTGCGTTCGTATGCAAGCATGACGTATGCCGGCCTCAAGAGCATGATTTATGCCGGTGTCGATGCCAAAGATCCGCGTGTACAGGCTGCCTTCAAATGGATCCAGAAGCATTATTCGCTCGAAGAAAACCCGGGGATGGGGCAGGCCGGGCTCTACTACTATTACCACACCTTCGCTAAGGCGCTGGCGGCGATGAATCTGACCACCCTCAAAGACGCCGCAGGCCGAGAGCACGACTGGCGCGCCGAATTGACCACGCATTTGCTGACGCTGCAAAGAGAAAATGGCAGCTGGGTCAACCCCGAGAAGAAATGGTATGAAGGCGACCCCAGCATGGCGACCGCGTATTCCCTGCTGACGCTGTCCTATACCGCTCCGATCGTCGGGAACCCGGCGAAATGAATGCGAAGTGCGCCGACGGCGCACCGCCAGCCTGTCCCCTGAAAATCATAAGGCGTCCTCGATCGCCGCTACGATCACTGTGACGTTATCCAGACCGCCGGCCTTCAGCGCGGCGTCGATCAGAGTTCGGGCGGCCAGGCCAGGTTCGGGGTGCAGCGCAAGTAATTCGGCAATGCGGGCGTCCGAGATCATCTCCGACAATCCGTCAGTGCACAGCAATAGCCGGTCGCCTAGCGCGGCGCGACGTTTGATGATTTGGGCGTCGACACCGGGCTTGCCGCCCAGTGCCATTGTCAGAACGTTGTGCAGGCGATGGGTACGCCCTTCTTCAGGGCTGATTAGCCCCTCATCAACCATCTGCTGGGTAAGTGTATGGTCGGTCGTAAGCTGTTCCAGCTTTCCTTCATGGAACAAGTAGGCCCGCGAATCGCCAACATGGACGACGAATACGTCGATTCCCACGACGCTGACTGCCGTCAGCGTCGTCCCCATGCCGGCTAAGGCCGGATTGTTTTTTCCTTCGTTAATAATCTGTCGGTCAATGCGCTCGAGCGCTTCACGGAGCAATCGCACCCGCACATGCTCGTCCGGATCATCGAGCCGAAAAAACCATTTCGCGGCTCCCAAAAGGTATTGGGTTGTTTCATGTACGACTACGGCACTCGCTCGTTCGCCTCCCGCTCGTCCGCCAATCCCGTCGGCGACAAGCATGACGTACCCCTCCAGATCGGAGAGTTCCAGGTGGTCGCTCGGGGGAAGGCTGGTATCGATCAGATCGAGCGATTTGCACAAACGGACGATCAGGTATTGGTCTTCATTGTTTGAGCGAACAAGTCCCGTATGCGTCAACGCGCCGAACGTCATCCGGGTGATTACCGGCGCCGAACCAGTGAACTGCGCCGTATCCTTTAATGGCCGATCGAAATCGCCCATAGCGTGATCACGCTCTTGCATGACGAACTCACATGCCGGGCCGAAGTTAAAACGGCGAACGGTTCAATCGCACCGCCCGAACAGAATCGTCATTCTACCGTCCAGATATCTCAGCCGCGCCTGAAATCTTTTCAAATTACAAGACGCGCTACCGCTGACAAACCGACGCGGCTGCGTCTCTCCAGGAATTGGGGGCTGACATGGGGCGACGATCACTTGACGGTCTGAGGTGGCGCTGTTAGTTTGCCCCTAGCGTTAATGATTCGCCGAGCGGCACACGGTCTGCGCCGCTGCCGGAAAATTGACGGTAACGTTGGTCGCACCCAAAGGTTGTGACTGCGAAGCCCGGCGAGAAATCTGGGCAAACTGAACTCTTTCGAGACGGCCGGCGCAGGATGACTTGCGCAGCACGGGCCGGAGGGAACCATTATGTCAAACGTGGCGAACAAGTACGTGTATTTCTTCGGTCAGGGAAAAGCCGATGGCAAGTCCGAATTGCGAGCCTTGTTGGGGGGTAAAGGGGCCAACCTGGCGGAAATGACGAATATCGGGCTGCCGGTTCCGGCCGGTTTTACGATCACAACCGAAGTCTGCAATTACTATTACGCCAACGGCCGTCAGTACCCGCCCGAGTTGAAGGCCCAGGTGATTGCGGCCCTGTCGCACGTTGAAGAGGTGATGGGCGCAAAATTCGGGGCCACGACGAATCCCTTGCTGGTATCGTGCCGGTCGGGCGCCCGCGATTCGATGCCCGGAATGATGGACACGGTCCTCAACATCGGCCTGAACGATCAAACGGTGCAGGCCTTGGCGAAAGCGACGGGGAACGAACGGTTTGCGTGGGACAGTTATCGCCGGTTTGTGCAGATGTACGGCGATGTGGTGCTTGATCTCAAGCCAAAAGACAAAAAAGATTCCGACCCGTTTGAAGAACTACTGGAACACAAAAAGGAAAAGGCCGGGGTCAAGTTCGATTCAGAACTGAGCCCGGTGCAACTGAAGGAGTTGGTAAGTGAGTTCAAGAAGGCGATCAAAGATCGCACGGGACACGACTTCCCCACTGATCCGATGGAACAGGTGTGGGGTGCCATCGGCGCCGTGTTCCGCAGTTGGATGAATGACCGGGCGATGGTCTATCGCCGCACTTACGGCATTCCTCATGAGTGGGGGACGGCGGTCAATGTGCAGGCGATGGTATTCGGCAATCTGGGCGAGGACTGTGCCACTGGAGTGGGGCTCACCCGGGATTGTGCGCTGGGAGTTCCCGGCTTCTGTGGCGATTATCTCATTAACGCCCAGGGCGAAGATGTGGTGGCTGGCATCCGCACTCCGCAGCGCATTGAGGTCAGTCTGCGAAAAGACATGCCCGCAGCCTTTGACCAGCTCAACGAAATCGGCAAGATTCTTGAGAAGCACTATAAAGAGGTGCAGGACATCGAATTCACCGTCCAGAAAGGCAAAGTCTGGATGCTGCAGACCCGCAACGCCAAGCGCACGGGTTTTGCCGCCGTCCGCATTGCCGTCGATCTCGTTCTCGAAGGCCTGATAACCCAGAATGAGGCGTTGTCTCCCAAACGGATTCCGGCCGACGACCTCAACCAATTGCTGCAGCCGATCTTTGACCCGAAGGCCAAGAAAGCGGCCCAGAGCCAAGGGCTGCTGCTGGCGAAGGGAATTAATGCCGGGCCGGGCGCGGCCACCGGCAAGATCTGTTTCCACGCGACCGACGCTGAGGCGCAATGGCAGGCCGACCCCAATGTCGAGCTGATTCTCGTCCGTCGCGAGACCAGTCCTGAAGATCTGCGGGGAATGAAAGTCGCCAAAGGAATTCTAACGGCCTTCGGCGGAGCGAGTTCGCACGCTGCACTCGTCAGTCGGCAGATGGGCAAAGTCTGTATCGTCGGATGCAGCGAGCTGGCCATTGACTACCACACCGGTACGGTGTCGTGCGGTGGCAAGTCGCTGAAAGAAGGGGACTACATCAGCATCGACGGTTTTACAGGCGAAGTTTACGCCGGCAAAGTCACGACGCAACCCAGCGAAGTGATTCAAGTGCTGCTCCAGAAGACGCTGAAGCCTGAACAATCGGAAACGTACCGGCGATATGCGCAGCTGATGGAGTGGGTAGACGGGGCCCGTAAGCTGCGAGTGCGAACGAACGCCGACCAGCCCGATCAGGCCGCCGAAGCAATCGCGTTTGGCGCCGAAGGAATCGGCCTATGCCGGACGGAGCACATGTTCTTCGATCATATCGACGAATTCCGCGAAATGATTCTGGCATCTGACTTGCCAACCCGGCAGGCGGCGCTCAAGAAGCTGCTGTCGTTTCAGCGTGACGACTTTGACGGGTTGTTCCGCGAAATGGCCGGGCGACCGGTCACGATTCGTCTGCTCGATCCGCCGCTGCACGAGTTTCTGCCGCATGAATCGGGGGCTCAAAACGATCTGGCGGCCAAACTGGGGTTGAAGCCCGAGGTCGTCGCCGAGCGCGTAACGGGGCTGCACGAAAGCAATCCGATGCTGGGCCATCGCGGCTGCCGACTGGGCATCGTCTACCCCGAAATCACGGCGATGCAGGCCCGTGCTATTTTCGAGGCGGCGGTACAGGTACAAAAGGCCGGCCTCAAGGTGTTCCCAGAGGTAATGATTCCGCTGGTTGGCTTTCTGGCCGAGTTCAAGCACCAAGAAAAAATCATTCGCGAACAGGCTGAAGCCGTATTTAAAGAACAGGGCGTTCGCGTCGAGTACCTGGTCGGCACAATGATTGAGGTTCCCCGCGCCGCGATATGCGCCGATCAAATCGCGCAAGGGGCTGAGTTCTTCAGCTTTGGTACTAATGACCTGACACAGACCGGACTGGGAATGAGTCGCGACGACTATGGAACATTCATTGGATACTATCGCGAACATGACGTCATCGGTAGCGATCCATTTCAGACGATCGATCAAGATGGAATCGGTGGATTGATGAAGATCGGGGTTGCCGGGGGACGCCAGACCCGCGAGAAACTTAAGATCGGGATTTGCGGCGAACACGGTGGCGACCCGGCCAGTGTCATGTTCTGTCATCAGATCGGGCTCGACTATGTCAGTTGCTCGCCGTACCGAGTGCCGATTGCGCGGCTGGCTGCAGCGCAAGCGGCCGTTTCGGAGAAAAAGGCCCCGTGAGCAAGTGTTGGCGACCGCCCGGCGGCGTGCCGCGCCGCTGGGGCAATCACTGGTGCGAATGGGAAATCGCTGGTATTTATAGTCCCGATTTTTCAAACTCCTGGGAATGAGCGATACGGTGCATGTCAGAGTTGGGGCAGAATGACAGGCGGCGCAACGACGGGCGACTCCCAGAATTCTGACGAATCCAACTCCAGTGGTGCGACCACCCTTTACCTGCGCGAATGTCTCTTGGCGGGAGTTCGTTTGATCACCGGCAGCATGGGTCTTTTCAAAACTGGCGGGGGTTGCTCTACTTACAAATGGTCGGGCGCTGTCAGCCGGACAAGCATCGGTTTTTTGAGGCACAATGGCTGCAATCGACGATAACGTTCAGCCGTCGCTGACGCCGGATGATGAAACGGCGATCAAAGACATTCTTGGATATCTGAACTTTTCGAATGGCGCCGGAGATCTCCGGTTTCAGAAAAATCTGGACCGCCTGAACGCCTGGCTGGCGCTCGATGGCGTTCAGCCGCGACTCAAGAAGCTGCTCTCAGAGCATCTCGAATCGCTGGCGGCCAGCGCCCCGGCGTTTCAGAACAGCGACCAGGCACGGGCGGTTTTGGGGCTGGTGTTTGATCGTGTGCTGCCGATGTATCGCCAGCATCATTCTGATCTTCTGTTTCATTTGAAGGCCGAAGATTTCTACCAGCCGTTTTTTGTGGCCAGGGTAATCGAAACAGTCTTGTCAGAAGGCCCCGCCTGGAGCGAAAGCGACCTGATTGCCGAACGGTCGCTCAAACACTTGAACGACTTTCTAGGACATCGTCCAGTCGCGGTGCTTGAAACCGGGCAGCAGATGCAGCCGTATACGCACGAGCGGTTTCGTCCGGTGCCTCTGTTCATTAAAGGGGCCGGCGCAGCGACGGGCCGCTACCAAGACCTCGTCGTTTGCGCTTTAGAAATTCTCGGAGAAATGCCGCGCGATATCTTATCGTCGGCATACTTCGATCCGTCGCTGATGGACGAACTGGCGCTTGATGTTCGGGCCTACGATCACAGTCATCCGGTCTACAAGCGGACGAACTACACCTTCGGCGAGTGGGATCCGCATTGTCTGGATGTCGCCGGCCGTTACCGCCGATTTGTAGTGCGATCGATCATTCTTGACGCCCTGTGCGATTGGATCGCGCAGGCCGACGACGTGCCACCTGACGAACGTGTGCGTGAGGCGTCGGCTGTGCTGGCCGGAACGATGCTGATGGCTTCGTCTGTTAGCGGTTCGGGCCCCGACACTCATGACTCAAATGTGAGTCTCACGTCGCTGCTTCCCAAGATCGCCCGTCAACGAGATGCATTTTACCTGCGGCTTCTGCAGACGATGAAGGGAAAGCACGGAGATCGTCTTCGGCGAGAAGCAAACCTCGTGCAACAGCCGTTCGGACGCATCCGCCAGCATTTGAATCTTTACCTGGCGCACTACGGTTGCCGCCAGATGCAGCGGGCGCACCTGGCCTATTTGTTCGCCCGAATGGGATACGCCGATGCCGCACGCGAGCAGGCGGCCGTCATTCCGGCGACATCGACGCGCTTTGAAACCGAGATTCAACTGCGGCTGACGCTGGTGCAGCTTAACCTCGATCAGGGAGCGACCGGCACGGCCGAGCAGAGAATCGCCGAAGTTGAAGAACTGCTGCTGCGGGGTATTGATTGCGGCGCTATCGTCGACCCCTGGAACATTCTCGGATTCCAGGGACAGTTTCCGTTATTTGCCGCGCGCGAAGACAGTGTGTCTGACCCGCGCATCGATAAGCTCGTCTCGCTCATGGAACAGACGTTCAATGCCTGCTCGCGGCTGGTCTGTGAGGCGGCCGCGGCGGGCGAAGAAACGTTGCGTCAGAATGTTTCCAGCCGGTTTCTCCGGCTGGCAGAATTCTGGGACAAATTCGCCACGACGACGGTTTCGGATCTTCCACCGGTACACGGCAGAGAGAGTTACGAATCGGCCGAGCGCGTGACGCGAGCCCTCTCGGCATGGCATCGCGAAGGCGTCGCTGCGGGCGATATCGCCTTCTGGAAAAGACATGTCGAAGAGTTTCAATCGCCGCGCGCCTACGCCATCGTCGTCGATCTGTTGCTGCGCAAGAAAGACGCCCTGGCGGCGATGAATCTATTGATTCAGTGGCTCAGCGAGAGTCAGACCGTGCCGCTCGAAGCTGGGGTGTATTCATTTTTTCCACTGATGATGGGCTGGCTCGGCCTGGTGCTGTCGCGCGACGAACCCGACACGTGGTTGCTGGTCAAAAAATTCTTTGACTATGTCGAGGTCAATGCGGGCGACTGGGGCGCCGTCCCGTCTCTCAAACGCGGGGCTGCCGGCGAGCTTAAACTGGGAGGAGCGGTGGCAGACCGCCCGCAAATGAGCTCGTTTCCCGCCATTGAAGACGACGACAACAACGAGTCTGACGACTTTGAACCCGACGATGAGTTGTTCGCCGAGCGGGAAGAGGCCGCGGACGACCCTGATGCGATTTACGGCGCTGCGTATGAGAACGTTGTATTTCGCGACAGTGCCCAGGACGGACATGCGGGAGATACGGTTGATGAATCGGGGTCGCAATTCGAGACCGACCTCGATCTGATCGCCACGCCGCTTGAAACCCGTCTGCGATTTCTCGTCACTCTCTCGCAGGCCTGGGGCGCTGTCGCCGAATTTCTGGCAGGCGTTCCACGTCACGACGGAGCGGCGCCTGCGAAAGACCGGCCACAAACGCGACCTGCGCCGACGGTCGAGCAAGTCGAAGTCCTCTGCCACTGGGAGGAACGCAATGATCATCTTCTGGCAGACATCGGGGGGCTGATGGACGAGCTAGCCGCCTGGGAGCCGCTTGAGCCCGAAGGAGATCCCGATTCGCTGGGTGAATACGACCGGCAATTGCATGTGAAATTCGGACTGCTGAACGCCGTAATTTCTGCGGGAGTCGCTCTCAACGACACGGCGCGCACCATGAAATGCCTCACCCGAGAAACCTCGCGGCAACCGCGGCGGCGTGATATTGACGATGCTGCGCTGCGTGTGCTGCGTCTGGTCATGGAAGGCAATGTCGCAGGCGTTCGCAGCGCCCTTCCCGGGTTGCTGCGCGACCTTTCGCGCCGGCCGTTGCTGTATGTCCCTATTGACCGCGGTGGCCGCCCGCGAGAAATCTTGACGGCGCGCAACCTGCAATCGCTGATTCGAGCGCTTCTCTCGCAGTTGCCCAAGCTGGGTCTGTTCCGCGAGACCTGGCACGTATTGCGGACGGCCTACGTGATGGAACGAACGTCTCCTCCCAATGGCATGTCGATCACGGAATTCGATCGACTTCTCGAAACGGCACTGCATTCGACTCTGGCCACCATCGTATCGTCTGCGACCGGCGACGATGGCAAACTGCTGCCCGACGAACCGCTCGTCGAGCTGACCGGAAAGGTTCTTGAAGTCTATTTGCGGTTGTGGCTTAAGCACAGCGCTACCATGCGACTCAGCAGTGTCGAAGTTCTGAAAGATTCCGCGACGTGGCGGAAGGTAAAGTCATTCGTCAAGAAGTATGGCAGCGACCTGTTTAATCCCCGCATGCTTTCAATGGGCAATCTGCGCGGCATTGTCCAACGCGGAGCCGAGGCCTATCTCGACTACCTGTCCGAAAATGCAGACCCGCTGCGGCCGGTCAAGTTGCTCGACGACCTCGATCATACGATCTCGCGCGGTGAAGCGGCCTTCCTTCTCGAAACCATCCTCCGCTGTGTCGTCGAGAAGTTCGACCGCTTCCTGGAATACAATACCACGACGACGCAGTCTGATTATGGCGAGCAGCTGCATTGTCTGCTCGACTTTCTGCGGCACGAGGCCGAGTACGAGCGGCAGGCCTGGAATCTGGCCCCCATGGAGCTGGCCCACGAGGTGCTATCGCGACTCGACCGCACAAGCGCTGCCGACCGCTGGCGTGAAGGGCTCGAAGAAAAGACCGCGACGATAGCCAAATCATTTCTGCAAAAGCTGAAGCGGCTTGAAAAGCAATACGGGATGCGGCTGCCGGGCGTCTCTGATCGGCTTTCAGAACGCTTCGTCAAGCCTTTGCTGCTTGATCGCATTCTAGCGCTGGTGCGGCCTGCCATGCGCGATGCTCGTAATGGTGCCGATTCGTCGAGTTTTGAAAGACTTAAGGCCGAGAGCAATCAATACCTTTCGACGACGCTCGGGTCGGCCCTCGAGCCGCAACCCTGGCTGCAAACTCTGGAAGAAGAAATTCAGCATGCCGAGGCCGACACGGGTGGTGGCGTCTCAGAATCTGAACTTGAGACGAACACGCCGACGGCGCGGGTGCCGATCGATCTGGAAACTCTGCAGCGCCAATTGACCGTGTGGGAAAAGCCGCTAGAAGAAAAATGATTGCCCCGACAACACTGCTGCCCTTCGCCTGGAGTCACTCGCATGGAAGTTCACACGCGTTTCTCGTCGTTGACCCTGACGGTCTTGTTCTCGCTTTGTGTCTGCGCGGGCTGCAGCAAAGACGAAAAACCAGCCGGTATCGGCGCCCGTGCACCAGCAGCAACGCGTCCTTCGCCCGATACGCCCGATGGAGCTGTCCTCACCATGATGGACGGACTCAAGCACGACCATCTGGAGGCGTTCTGGGAATTTCTCCCGGCCAGCTATCACAAAGACCTGAATGAGCTGGTCCACGCGTTCGCCGAACGCATGGATCCCGAAATCTGGAGCAGCACCATAGGCGTTCTTCGCAAACTGGCAAAGCTGCTCAAGGCGCAGCAGGCATTCCTCCCCAGACCTGCCGGGCCGGGGCAACCGGCAACCGACTGGGGCAAGCTGGCCGAAATGCTCGATACGGTGCTCGAAAGCGACTTGGCCGATCTTAAAAGGTTGAAAAACGCTGATGCCGGAAAAATCATGGCCGTAACCGGCGGACGAATTCTCGGCCAATTGCGGGCCTTTTCGAAGCTGATGAAAGATGATTCCTTCAGCAATACCATCGATCGATTGGCCGATTTGAAAGTGAATCTCATTCGTTCTTCGGGTGAATCGGCGACCTTGACGTTTGAGGCCGCTGGCGAAGAGCCCACCGAAACAGAATTCGTCCGCGTTGAGGGCAAATGGATTCCGCAGGATCTGGCAACCGAGTGGGTCGACAAGATCGGCCT
>JAYTRB010000494.1:0-10851 GCA_043746425.1 Planctomycetia bacterium | reverse complement strand
TCCTTCGATTCGGAAGTTCAGCTCTGTGAGAGTGGACTCCATATGGCTGCTTGTGATCGGAAAGCCCTGGTACCACTGGCTCCGCGAAAGCGGTACTGTTCTTAACCGCTGCTGACACAAGATTCTGAATGGTCGGTCGCCCGCTGACAGCGCGCAATGGCCGCGGGAATCACGTCGCGCCCGTGAGACATCGCGGAGTTTGATTGACCGCGTGATGCAGAACTCGGAGTAGACCAGAAACGGAACCCCGCCGGAGTGATTCGGCGGGGTTGTCCGGTGCGCTGCTATTTGCCTTTGGCCTTTATGTAAGCCAGCACCTTGTTATCGACTTCGCTAAGGCTCTAGAAGCACTGCGAAAGGTCGCGCCCCTGAAACTTACGAGATTCGTATCTCGCGAATCGAGAAAAATTGTATAAGGGATGGTACTCCGTGTAGACATCAGGATGATCTTTTTGCAGTTTCGCATTTCGCTCGGTGTGGCTGTTGCAGTGCAAATTGTCGGCTGCGAACATCATCTCGACCAGATGCACAGCGCGGTAGAACATTACCGTCGCTGTCCAGTCGGCGAAACCGTGGAGGGAAATCTGGTCTAAAAACTTCTGATTAGAAGCTGCCTTTTCCTCGTGCTGAGCAAGCGTGCCCATACGGTTGCATTGCCTTTTCCGGGATGATGAATGAATGCAACGACTCCTCTGGCCCCTGTGGAACTTGAATTGCATCAACCGGGATGTCTGGATACATTCCTGACAGACGAAGATTCAGTTGCGTTACGAGGTCGTCGAATTCAAACCGATACTCATCCCCGTGAGTGACGATAATGACGTTATAGTGGCTATCAGACCACGTAACGTAGCAGGCGCTCACAATCTCTGACTGAGATTCGCACCATTTGTTAATTTCGACAAGGAACTCTTTGACCTGCTTAATCCATAGGTCAAGATTGTCGGCCTGTTTGCAGGCGTGCGCCGCGTCAGACACCGTCGTATAGAAACGGTCCTGATCGTCCCCGAAAACCTCCACCTTTCGGTGGTCGCCAAACTGCAATTGAATCGGCTTTTCGGACGGTCTATTGTCTGCGCATTCCCCGCGGACTTCAGGGGTCACAGTCATGGCTTATCCTTAGGCTTGAGAGCGCTGCTGAGAACTGAAAGATGTTGCTTCGTCTGGAAATCTCAATTCCGGCAACAAATCCAGAAGCCCTCTACTCAGATTAACCATTTTTTCTATTTTTGCCACACAATAATTTCGTTCCGAAAGTAAACTCACGTTAACACGAAAAGTCAAGCGCGGTGGCTATATTTTTCTACCGAAATCACGAGAAAATGGTCATTTCTATTCTTATCTGATCGAGAATCCCCAGCATGGCAATTCTAAGAGGGCATAATGATGCCGGCCATCGGGATAGCCCGATAGGTCTGATCGCCCTCCTTCAGTCCTCTGCGGTATGATCGGGAAATGAGCGAACCCAACTGCGGACGAGAGCACGTCAGGCACTATGGGGGAGTTCTTGGCGATTGGTCGGCTGTGGCCGGCACGCTCTTGCTGCTCTGCACCGACACACTCTCATTTGTATGCCGGTTCTGATTGCCGTTCGATCTGGTCGATTCCAACATCGGCCACCGAACGCGGGCAACTCATCGGATGCTCCCTGACTAACGTCAATTCCGACGATCTGTCTGAAATCGCGTTCGGGACGCAAACTGTACCACTCCCCAATTGTGACGGCTCTTCTCGTGACCGGCCGGCATTTATTTATGGTCGCCAGGCCACGATTTTACTCCGGCGTCGCCACCGTGATAACCTCTTCGCGCCGCACCGGTTTCGCCAATTGATCGCATCGGGCCTGAACTTCTACCCGCACCTCGCCAGCGTCGCGGGCCTTGAAGGTCAGTTCGAACACTGCGTCGGCCTGCGGCTCGATTTTCCCAATCGGAGAAAATTGCACCTCGGTCGAGGCGGCCTGGCCTGCTTCTTCGGCGGCGACCACCACCTTGTGGTACTCGACCGGACCTTTAGCCGAGAGAAACTGCATACCCGCTGGAACGGCAACTGTCGCGCGAACGTTGGCGGCCATGTCTGAACCCCGATTGACAACGCGCACAGGAAGCGTGACCGTATCGCCGACTTCGACAAGTGTGGGCAGATCGCCCATTTCAATGCGCAAGCCCGGGACGCCCGACACGTGGGTCGTACCAATCGTTTCGCCGCTCGCTCCTGCCGCGTCGTAGGCCCGGACGATGCTGACTTGAGCATCGCGCGCGACCGACCGTAATGAGAGTTTCACGGTTTTCGATTCACCCGGAACAAGTTGATTGACCGTCCAGGTGACAGTTCGCTTGGTGGCGTTGTAAGTTCCGCCATCGCCGGCGTCAACGAATTCCATTCCCGCGGGAACAACTTCGACGACTTTCACGTCCGAGATCTGGCTGGCGCCGGGATTGGCGACGGTATTGGAGTACTTGCCGATTTTCTGCGGAGAGAGCTTTTTCGGACCGCTGCGAACGACACTGAGCGTTGGGCCGAGCACCTCAAGCTCAACCTGGGCTTCTTCAGAGACATTGCCATCGGCGGTGACAACCACGTGATTGACCGTGGGGCCGGCCTGAGCGGCGATGAGGGTGAGTTTGACTTCCTGAGTTTTTCCCGGGGAAATCTGTCCAATCTCATATTCGAGGAGGTCGCCGCCGGGGTGCCGCAGGCCTGCGGGCAGTACGTCCCGAATCGTCACGCCCCGGGCGGGAACGCGCCCCACGTTTTTCACGCGGAAGCTGAATTCGACTGGCAGGCCGACCGATGCCTTTCGCGGTGAACTGATTTCAAATTTGAGTTGCGGCGCATTGGCGTCGGCCAACGGCTTTGTCGCGGGCGAGAAATTCACCGTGGCCACACTGCCGATTGTTTCTTCCGCCTGCGGAATCACGCGGACAGAGATTTTCCTTTCATGCCCGGCAGCGAGCGTTCCCAGCTTCCAGATTAACCGGTTCCCTTTGAGCGTTGCCTGGGGAATCGAACCATCGACTTTCACATTCTGCGGTACAATGTCTTCGACGATGACCTGGTGTGTCGGTATCGTGCCGATGTTACGAACATGAATGTGGTAGACCATGGGCTGCCCCAGCACCGCCGTCGGGGGGGCGACCTTTTCGATCGCCATCTGCGGCAACTGGGGCTTGTTCAGAGGAACCTGCTCATCGTCGGGTGTGTCATTGGATTGCGGAAATGCCGGCGCCCCCGAAGCCGACTCAGGTGCGGCGTGCAGACTGCGCGGGGGCTCATCAGAACTATTGTCGCGCGGCAAAGAGCGACCTCTTGGCTCGGACGTGCGGCGATCGTCATCTGAATCGTCGGGTTCGATCGTCCGGCTCAACGTCGTGGGATGCTCGGTTTCGATTGTCTCGCGTGCAGCCGAAGGAGAATCGGGCTTGGCCGACAGATTGAGACTATCGTCATCGTCGTCCGCCTCCGATATTGCTTTTGGGACAGGCACAATTACCCCCGCCGACTTGCGCGAAGGTTCTGATTGCTCGATTTGCGGCGTTTCGGCGTCGTCGGAAGTTTGTCTGTCGGCCAGCCGATCACGAGCAATCGATGGCGGTCTTGCATTGACCGGCGCCTGGGGGAGTTTTTCTGGTGGGGAGTCGTCGCGGTCATCGGCATCGACTTTTTCAAGATCAGCGCTATCAGAAGCGATCTGGCGTTTGCTTGCAGCGGCAGGTGATTCCTCTGCGTCATCGAAGGGATCGTCGGTATCGGTCGCGGCTGGTTCTTCCTGCGAGGGTGATTCGTCACTAGCCCCCAAGAGGCGTGATTTCGCCTTTCCACTCACTGTGCCATCGGACCTCAGCTTCTCTGACGCGTCATCGGCGTCGTCGAGCGTCAACACCGGTCCGCGTGTGGTTTTGGAAAGCGACTTTTTTGCCAGGGCTCGCGCGCCGGATTTTCCTGAATCGAATGCGCGACCGTCGTCGGCCTTGTCTTCCACGTCGACAATGTCGATCGCGAACGGATCACGCTCAATGGCGGCGGTCTTGCGAATCCCTTTCTCTGGCTCGTCGTCAAACCCGGCGTCGTTCAACGTCGGGCTTGAGTCGGGGGCGCCTACGGCCGAGTCGCGTTTTCCAGTACGAAGAATTTTTGGTGCAGCCGGAGCGGCATCGGACGACATTTCATCATCAACGGCAACATCAGGTTCGCCCTGCAGCGGAATCTCATCGGCCGCGTCACTGGCGCCCGCCAGTTGGCCTTCAGACCCCAGTGTGGCGGCCAGTTCGGGATCGGCAGAGTCATCGTCATCATTCATGCCGCGCTGGGCATGCACGACAACCGCGACCCCGACAGCAACGACCACGGCCAAAGCGGTGAGCTTCCAGACTGAGTGGTACATGGGTATCCCTCCCCCCAAGGAACGAAGTCGGTACGAAACGAATCTGCCCCAAAGCAGACGTTACGACCGCAGCGCGGGCGGAAAGATAGCAGGCAGGGCGATTTGGGGAAAGAGGAACTCGCCCCATGAAGAAGGGATCCGGCACCTTGCGGCAGGGTGCTTTCACGCGTCGTTCCGCCAACCGCTAACCATCTTCAGAGCTGGCCATTTCCCCTTCGAAGTTCTGCCATTTCATTGCCCGATGCATGGGCTCGACGCGCAGGACGACTTTTCCATCCTGAAAGATCCGTACCGTTCCGGTTGATTCCGAGACCGCGATGGTAATCGCCTTGGTGGCCTTCGACATGGAAGCGGCGGCCCAGTGACGGGCCCCCAGCCCTTTGGAAAGCGTGATGCCCGTCGCCGGCGCGTCAAGATGTCGGCCGGCCGACTGTACAATGCCATCGGCCGAAATAATGAAGGCTCCGTCGAGTTGCGAGATTTCCTTGACGCTTTCACGCACTCGGGGATCGCGAATCATTCGTTCTTTCGCAGAGTAACCCCGGAACGGGTCATGGACCTGTTCGTGCGAGATTTTGAGCACCTTGCGGTGATTGCCCACCACGAACAGCGTGCCGACCGGTTTACCTTCCCGCCCCTCGCGCCCGATTTCGATGGCCAAATCGACCACGCTGCGCAGGGTTTCGAGCGGCACCTGCGTTTCGAGCCGTTGCAAGTCGCGCGAAGTAAGGCGTGCCAGATGTTCTCCCAGACTGATCACGCTGCACGTGTCGATATCGTGCATTTCGAAGCCGGGATAAAGGGCGACAACCGTATCACCGCTCTGCAAGAGTTCGTCGGCGATGGCCTCGAGGAGCGCCTGGCTGAGCTGCAACCGGCGACTTTCCGGCTCTTGTACGAGGGGGACGAGATCGACATCGTCGTCGAGCACCGGACGAAACAACTCGACTTTATCGGTCGCGACCACGAGCCGCACCGGGTTCAAATCGTTGCGAATCGCCGCAAAGTCATATGCCAGGTCGGTCAGCAGGACGACAGCCTGGGCATTGACGTCGCTGACGATCTGCTTGGCGCTGGCCAGCAAAGTCGTGAACGGTTCGGTGACTTCTGCACGTTTCATAAAAGTCTGCTATTGCTGAGAAGTCTCGTTCGTGCTGGTGCTGGCGGTCGTTTTGGGTGCCGCGGGGTCTTCGAGCATCCGTTCGCTGTATTGGCTCTTGGCTCGCATCGAACCTTTTGTTCCAAAAGGATTGATTACCGTGTTGTCGACACCAGAGTCACGGGACTCGATTAATCCCCGCTCGATATCGAAGACGACCTTCCCCAGAATTTCACGCTGGATCAACTGGGCGCCGATCGTGGGATCGGTAATGGGTGTCAGGACGGCGGTCCGAAACTCGATGACCGCCCGGCCATCTTTGACGTCCATGAGCTTGTAGCTCCGTTGAATTGTGATCTTGACCGGGTTCTTTGATGAATCGCGCGTGAGCGTGTCGAAGCGCTCCTTCCACGATTCGCCTATGGCAACTGGCTCATCCGGAAGCGGCAGCAGATAACTTTCGGGCGAGCCATCCATCGCCAGTGGCGATCCGGGGCGTCCCTTCGACAGTTGATTGGCCGCTGCCGGAGGCGGCGGGAGCATTCCCTTCAGCACTTCCACGATTTTTCCCGCGGCGTTGAAACGAATTGTAGCCTGCGGCTTGCCGACTCGATCGAGAATGTCGCGAAACTGCTTGGGCCGCTTCTTTGGGTCGTCACTTTGAAATTCGACCGGCTCGCTGTCATTTCGATCGGGATTCTCGAACGATGCAACCATGCGCACCCAGTCGATCGACAGCTCCAAGTCGGCCGTACCGGCCACATCATCGGCCGCGATTACCGTAAAGTGTCGCTTCGCCTTCGACGAGTTCCTGGCCATCTCTGTGTCGCCGTTGATGCAGGTGGTTATCTCGGTTTCCTGCGCGACTTCGTAGCGCACGACCTGGTTCGGAATGAATTTGAAGGCCAGTTTGTATTTCGCGGTGGCCGTCGGTTCAGGGGCTGCCGCCACTTCGGCCTCAGGGGGCGTCGCAGCGGTTTTGGCCGGCTGATCTTCAGCCGCCAACGTCGTTCTTGCGGGGCCAGAGACGACGGCCAGCCCGACTCCTGATACCAGAACCAGAATAAGACGCCACGAGAATGACATGCGAAAGGCTCCTTCCAGACGACCGGTTCCGACCCGCGACCCGTCGGGCGCTGCTGACTCCCCGACGTGCCAGCAATTGACTTGCCACCGACCGCGCGCGGCGGATATTAACAAATCATTCCCACAGCCGGGATAGCAGTTTCTTCGAGGATTTTTTGAATATGAAGACGTAGTTCTGGGGCGCGGCTGGGCCGCCGAGTCCTGCCGCTCGCAGTGGCACGATTCCCGTGTTACGTTCGCGGTGTCTAAAGCGTCTGCCAGGTCGGTCGAATCAAATTGCTTGCGACGTCGCCGGCCAGTGTGCTGAATTAGCGACTGCCCCCAGGCTCACTCGTCGGTGCCGATCGGCATGGGTTTTCAATCCGTACGATTGCGAGACTTCAGGGAAACGGATACACCACTTTTGAGGTCTTGGTCGGTTGTCACTGGGGCAGACACCGTGCAGGAAAAGATTGTCGCACTTCACAATCGGACGCTCGCGTTTAGAGTCGCAATTTTTAATCCACCCCAATGAACGGCCAGTCATGCCTGTTGAATTGAAAATCCCCTCTGTCGGCGAATCAATCACTGAAGTTGTCGTTGGCACGTGGCGAAAATCCGTCGGTGACTTTGTCACCCTCGACGAAGACCTCGTCGAGCTCGAGACGGACAAAGCTACGTTTGATCTGCCCGCCCCTGCCGCGGGAGTGATCACAAAGATTCTTAAACAGGCGGGCGAAACGGCGATGATCGGCGATGTGATTGGCTATATTGGCCCGGCCGGTGAAGTTGCGCCATCCTCAACACCGGCGAAAGCCGTTTCGGCCTCGCCCTCGTCCGCGGCCGCTCCCACAAAGGGCGCCGTTTTGACGGGAAGTGACAAAAATGCGACAGATCATCCCCCCACGCGCGACATACTTGCCGCACAGCCGGTGGCTCCCGAGCCATTCGCCAGCCCGACACTTCCGGCCCAGAGATCTGTCGACGCGATCGCATCGAACGCCCCAGTAGCGGTTCGCGAAGAAAAAATCGTTGCGATGAGTCCCATTCGTCGTCGGATCGCCCAGCGCCTCGTCGAGGCCCAGCAAAACGCGGCGCTGCTCACGACCTTCAACGAAATCGACATGTCCTCTGTGATCGACATCCGCAAGAAATATCGCGATGCTTTTCAAGAGAATTACGGCGTCAAACTCGGCTTCATGTCGTTCTTCGTCAAGGCCGTCGTGGCGGCCCTGGCCGAGGTTCCACAGGTGAATGCCGAGGTTCGCGGGAACAATATCGTCTACCGCAACTATTTTGATATTGGGATCGCCGTGGGCGGGGGCAAGGGATTGGTCGTTCCTGTCTTGCGCAATGCGGAGCAGTTGAGCTTCGCCGAGATCGAACGGGTGATCGCCGACTTTGGCCGACGGGCCGGGCAGAATCAGCTCAAGGTGGACGAATTGCAAGGAGGGACGTTCACGATCAGCAATGGGGGGGTGTACGGATCGCTCATGTCGACCCCCATCGTCAACCCGCCGCAATCGGGCGTGCTGGGGATGCACGCTATTCAAGACCGGCCTGTCGTCCGCGAAGGAAACATCGTGATCCGTCCCATGATGTACGTGGCCCTCAGCTATGACCACCGCATTATCGACGGTCGCGAAGCCGTGACATTTTTGAACCGTGTACGCGAGATTGTCGAAGATCCCTCGCGGCTGTTGATTGAGATCTGATGCATCGGCACTGCCAAATCTGATTATTGACCGACCGCGAAGACGAAATCGATTGACGATCGGTCGCGCTTGACGCCCTGCTTACGAGCGGCAAATATACTTTCATGCCCGATCCCCCCCCGTCCCGCAGTAATCCGTTTTTTCCGTTGGCTGCGTTCTGCAGCGTCTTGTTCATCATCACGATCCTGGCGCTCGTCGCCAGTGTGTTTGGTGACCCCAGAGCGCCGCTGGACAGGCTCTTCGATCGGTACGCCGGTCGCCTGATTGCCGGCGAAGTGGCCGCCATTCTCTTGACCGGTTTTCTGGCCCTCTTTGTCGATCGGCGGCAGACGTTGCGCTCCCGAAAAGACTCCGCGAAAGTTCCGCATGACCAATAGCGCCAAGACTGAAATCGACCAGCTACGCGACGAGATCAGCCGGCACAATTCCCTGTACTATGTCGAAGCCCGGCCCGAGATCTCTGATCTCGACTTTGACGTGTTGCTGAAACGGCTTGAAGAGCTGGAGCGGAAGCACCCCGAGTACGACTCGCCCGACAGCCCCACACACAAAGTTGGAGGCACACCGGTCGAAGGTTTTGCGACCGTCAACCATCGCCTTCCCATGCTGTCGATTGACAATGCATACGACGAGGCCGGGATCCGGGAGTTCGACGTCCGCATTCGCAAGCTTCTCGAACCCGGCGAGAAAATCGAGTATGTGGTCGAATACAAGGTTGACGGCGTCGCCGTGGCACTCGTTTACGAAAATGGCTCGCTTGTCCTGGGTGCCACCCGGGGTGACGGTCGCCAGGGCGACGACATCACCCACAACGCCCGCACGCTGATCGGTGTTCCGCTGCGCTTACGGGGAATCGACTACCCAGCGGTCTTTGAAGTTCGCGGAGAAGCGCTCATCAGCAACGCCGATTTTGCACACATTCGAGCGCGCCAGATCGAGGCCGGCGAGCAGCCTTTCGCCAATTCCCGAAACGCCACCGCCGGTGCCCTGAAACTTCTCGACTCCAGGCTGTGTGCCCAGCGCCGCGTCCGTTTTTTTGCCCACAGCAGCGGATACGTCGATCCCGATCGTTTTCGCACGCACGAAGAGTTTCTCTCTTGCGTGGCCCACTGCGGCATTCCCCTGACACCGCGTTTCAAGATCCTTACAGGTCTCGACGAGGCCTTGGCATATTGTCAGGAATTGATGGAACAGATTCACGAATTGGATTTTGAGGTCGATGGTTTCGTGATCAAGGTCAACGACCTCGCGCAGCGCCGTCGCATGGGAGCCACATCGAAGACTCCCCGCTGGCTGATGGCCTACAAGTTCGAACGTTATGAAGGTGTCAGTCGCATTGACGAGATTTCAATCCAGGTGGGAAAAACCGGCACACTGACCCCTGTCGCCCATCTTCGACCAGTTGAGATCGCAGGGACGACCGTCTCCCGCGCCAGCCTGCACAATCGCGACGAGTTGGCGCGACTGGGGGTGAAAATCGGCGACTGGGTTGTTGTCGAAAAAGCTGGAAAGATCATTCCCCATGTCGTCCGCGTCGAAGAACACCGCCGCGATGGTTCGGAAGTCGACTTTCACTTCCCGACATTGTGCCCCGAGTGCCATACGCAGGTGGTTAAGGACGACGGCGGGGTCTATATTCGCTGCCCGAACCCCAATTGCCCGGCCCAGCTTCGCGAGAGTCTGCGCTTCTTCGCTTCGCGGGCTGCGATGGATATCGAAGGCCTGGGAATCAAGCTGATCGAACAATTGATTGAAACGGAGCTGGTCAAAAGCTTTGCCGACATTTTTCGGCTCAAAGATCGCCGCGACGAACTGACTAACCTCGAACGCATGGGCGAAAAGTCGATTGACAATCTTCTGGATGGCATCGAAACCTCGCGTTCGCGTCCGCTTTGGAGACTGTTGACCGGCCTCAATATCCGCCACATTGGCGCCCGCACGGCCCAGATTCTGGCCGACGAGTTCGGCACGCTTCACGAGATCGTCCAGCAGTCGGCCGAGCAACTGGCCGCGGTGCGCGAGATCGGACCGGTCATCGCGCAATCGGTGTTCGACTATTTTCACTCCGAAATCGGTCAGAAGATCGTCGCTGAACTCCACCAGCAGGGGCTCAACTTCGGCACTCCCGTCACAAAGCAGGCCGCCGGCGCTCTTTTCGGGAAAACGATCGTCGTCACCGGCACGCTCGAGAAATTTTCACGAGACGAGATCAAGGACCTGATTCACAAACACGGAGGGAAACCGGCCGGCAGTGTCTCAAAGCAGACTGATTTTGTCATTGCTGGCGAAAAAGCGGGGAGCAAGCTCGATAAGGCGAAGGCTCTGGGGATTCACATTTTGACAGAAGATGAGTTTTTGACACTCGTCGGAGCGACTTGATTCCTTTGCGCGGTTGCTTCAGAATGTCGAGTTCCGATCCCATTTCGTTTTTGAATGTGACACCGAGAGAACATCATGAGAAAATTTGTCGGAGTCGTGCTGGTCGTACTGCTGTTTGCCTTTTCCGGAGGCAACGCATTTGCGAAGCGTCATTCGTGCTGCAAGCCTGCAAAGTGCTGCAAGCCGGCGAAGTCCTCTTGTTGCGCACC
>JAYTRB010000493.1:0-5164 GCA_043746425.1 Planctomycetia bacterium | reverse complement strand
AGTGTCAGCACATCGTCGATCGCATATCCGACAGCGACCCCTCCCAGATCGAGTTGCATTCCTTTTTTCAGGAGCTCTACGGTTCCCGCCTCTTTATCAAGTCGGATTGACAGATATCCAACGGCTGCCAGGGCGGCGGCGAGCTCTTCAGGATCCGGAAATTGCTTCGCCCGGCGTGCCTTGCGCCACAACTTGACCACAGGCCCGACCGTTACATCAAAGGCGCCGCCCGATTCTTGCGATAATGCCAGAGAGTGCGATAAAACGGCCATGAGGTCGCGACTGACCGGTATGGCTTGCCTGGTTCCAGCGGTCGCACACAGTCGCATCAGTTCGCTTTCGGGGTCATAATCGCTCATGATTCCGTTGAGTTGCCTGATGCGGGCATAGGCGGCACGGGCTGCCGCGTTTGCGGAGTCGGCATCCGAGGCATATAATACGATCTTGAAAGGCATCCCCATCTGAATCTGCGTGAATTCAAATCGCTGGGGCAGCCGATCTGTCGAATGTTTTGCTGATGCGGGCGACAGAGAGCGTTGCGCCATTGAAACGGCGATAAGAATCAGCCAGAAGCAGGCGTGCATCGGTGCTTTTCCCTTTAGAAACCGGCTCGTGCTTAAAAGCCGCACCTGCGGCGCCGAGACGCAATTGTTGACGTTTGGCCCGTCGGCCAGTCACAAAGTTTTGGATTGTTGTTCCAGTTGGGAGTATGTCGTCAATGCGTAATGTAGGCCGTTCAGGCGGTATTGCACAAGTTGGAGTTCTCGGGACGGGCTGCCTGCTGGCCTTGGGAGTGTGGTTCAGCACAGGGGGCGATGCCGCGGAATCGGCCGGTGCCCAGGCAACCCCATCTTCGGCAGCGCGGGGGGTTTCACCAACAGTCAATCCCGATGCCGAGGCCAAGACGCAGGCAGGGATGAAGAAGTACTCAGAGACTCTCACGGGGGGCGACGTTTCGTTTGATATGGTGCCGATTCCCGGTGGCAAGTTCGTCATGGGGAGCCCTGCTGCAGAAAAGGGGCGTGGAGACGACGAGTCGCCGCAGCATCAGGTTACGATCGCTCCGTTCTGGATGGGCAAGTGCGAAGTCACCTGGGATGAATACGACATTTTCAGTTACAGCCTCGACGCCAAACGCCGTGATCTCAACAAAGTTCCTGTCAATGAGCGCGACAAGCTGGCCGACGCCGTGACCAAGCCGACGAAACCGTATACCGACATGACATTCGGCCTGGGGCATGACGGTCAGCCGGCGATTTGCATGACCGGCCTGGCGGCCAAGACGTATTGCGAATGGCTGACGGCCAAGACCGGGCGGTTCTATCGTCTGCCGACTGAAGCCGAATGGGAATATGCCTGCCGCGCGGGGACATCGACCGCTTTCTCGTTTGGCGACGACCCGGGGCAGCTCGACGAGTACGCGTGGTACGTTGAAAACAGCGAAGGCAAACCCCAAAAGGTGGGCAAGAAGAAGCCAAATCCGTGGGGACTGCATGACATGCACGGCAATGTCTGTGAATGGTGTCTCGATCAGTACTTCGCTGACGGCTATAAGAAGCACGGAGCCGAGAATCCGTTTTTCCCGGTGACGAAAGAATACCCGCAGGTGGTTCGCGGGGGTTCGTGGGAGGCCGACGCCGCCGGTTGCCGCAGCGCGGCGCGAGAGCATTCCAAGTCTGAATGGAAGATTCAGGATCCGCAGCTTCCCAAGAGCCGGTGGTTCCATACGGATGCGTTATTTCTAGGTTTTCGAGTCGTTCGACCACTGAATGCGGGCGACATCAAGCTGCCGCCGACCGAGCCCAACAAAGATCGCTGATTGATTCTGGCAAGTCGTCTGCGTTCGACTATCAAGCCCTGTGTTTCCTTTCCTTTTCACGGAGAACGAGATCATGACCCAACCAGCATCACAAACTTCGGAGCCGAACCGTCGCGAATTCCTGAAGTCCTCGTCTGTGGTCGCCGTCGGGGCCGGGGTGCTGGGGAGTCTTGGCTCACTGCCGAGGGCCCATGCGGCGGGTGATGACACCATCAAGATCGGTCTGGTTGGTTGTGGTGGTCGCGGAACCGGCGCTGCCGGCCAGGCCATTTCAACGTCGGGCAAAGTCAAGCTCATCGCTATGGGCGATGCGTTTGCCGATCGTCTCCAGAACAGTCTCAGCGAATTGAAGAAGACTCCCGAACTTCAGGACAAGCACGACCGCATCGACGTTCCTCCCGAGCGGCAGTTCGTCGGCTTCGACGCATACCAGAAGGTGCTTGACTCAGGCATCGATCTGGTGGTTCTGGCCACCCCTCCCGGATTCCGGCCGATTCATTTTGAGGCCGCCGTGAAGGCGGGTAAACACGTTTTCATGGAGAAGCCCGTGGCGGTCGACCCGTCGGGTGTGCGGCAGGTTCTGGCAGCGGTTGAGGAGTCTAAGAAAAAGAACCTGGCTGTGGGCGTCGGATTGCAGCGACACCACGACCCGCGGTATATCGAAACGATTCAACGTCTCAGGGATGGCGCCATTGGCGACATTCACACGGCGCGAGTCTATTGGAATGACCGGGGAGTGTGGGTACACCACCGCAAGCCCGAAGAGACAGAAATGGAGTATCAGATGCGCAACTGGTACTACTTCAACTGGCTCTGCGGCGACCATATCTGCGAGCAGCATATTCACAATCTGGATGTCATCAACTGGCTGAAGGATTCGCATCCCGTGCGCGCCGAGGGTCAAGGTGGCCGTCAGTGGCGCGCCGGCAAAGAATATGGTGAGATCTATGACCACCATTACGTCGAGTTCGAGTATGCCGATGGTACCCGCATGTTCAGCCAGTGCCGGCACATGGAGAACTGCTGGAGCAATGTTTCTGAGCACGTTCAAGGGACGAAAGGGCTGGCGAACATCGGCGATGGTGTCATCAAGTCGGGCAAGGATGAAAACTCGAAAAAAGAGGAATGGCGGTACAAAGGCCGGGGAGTCAACCCGTATCAGGTCGAGCATGACGATCTGTTTGCCAGCATTCGGGCCGGCAAGCCCATCAATGAAGGCGAGTACGGAGCCACGAGTTCGATGACCGCCATCCTGGGCCGGTTGTGTACTTACTCGGGCAAGATGATCGCCTGGGACGACGCGCTCAAATCGGAAATCAGCCTGCAGCCTAAGGAATACAGCTTCCACGCCAATCCGCCGATCATGCCCAAAGACGATGGCTCATACGCCGTCGCAATTCCAGGCCAGTCGCGCGTTGTTTGACGAGTAAGCGCGATCGAAGTCGCCACAAAGACCTGCTCGCAATTTGAAATTCTTGTAAATCCCTCAGCCCGGCCGGGTCATTCCGGCCGGCTTTTTTTGGCGCGCCTTTGCAAATTCGTATCTTCGCCGATTTGCGAAATCGGCGGGAACTTTGTAATTTCACCGGCAACCCGCGCCTGGGATTGGTCATAACTTTGCGAAAGGATGAGCAAGTCATGAAACACGTCCTGCTTTCGTTCGGATTTGTCTTGGCGGCGATTGGTGTTTGTTTCGTCACGGCCGATGACAAACCCAAGCCGGCTGCCAACCTGAAAAGAGAGGGCGACAAGAAGGACGCCAAAGCGCAGATTTCTGCCGGGAAGGGGGCAGAGAAGCCGGCGAAGGTTCCCACGATTCAACCTGCCGCGGCCCCAAGTTCACCTCCCGAGGACGCGGTACGGCAGACGATCGCGGCACTGAGCAAGGCGTACCATCAGCACGACGGCAGGGAATTTGCGGCAATCTTCACGGCCGACGGCGAATACGTCGACGAGAAGGGGGCCCTCTTTCACGGCCGCCAGGCCATCGCCGACGAATTCGCAACTTTCTTTACAGCCAATTCGGGCACGAGTATCGAGTTGCAGATTCTGTCGGTGCGGACAATCGCCCCGAATGTGATTGCGGCCGACGGCTCGACGCGCTTTATGCGGGCCAAAAATGAAGCACCCATCAGCGGCCGCTTCAAACTCGTCTGTGTCAAGGACTCTGGAAAGTGGCTCGTTGCCAGCCTTCGTGAAATCGAACCCACCGGCGAAATTGCCAATCATCACGAGCAGGTGCAGCAGCTGGAATGGCTGATTGGCGACTGGATCGACGAAGGGGCCGACGCGCGCGTGTTCTTCACCTGCCGATGGGATGAGAGCGGCAATTTTCTCTTGCGCGATTTCTCGGTGCATGTTGCCGGTCAGAAAGCCATGACCGGCACGCAACGTATCGGCTACGATCCTGTGACAGGCCATCTCAAGACATGGATCTTCGACTCGGCTGGTGGGTACTCCGACGGATTTTTCCACCGTGAGGGAGAGAGCTGGGTTTTGCAGTCTTCGGGAGTCGCGGCAGATGGGCGGATGGCTTCGGGGACGAGCGTTTTCACTCACATCGACAGGCATCGCATGTCGTGGGAGGGAGTCGATCGCGTCCTCGGCGGCGAACGCATCGCCGACATTGGGAAGGTGATGATTGTTCGCAAGCCTCCCAGCCCGACGGCTCAGGCGAAGTAAGTGCGCTCCGAATCGCGGCGACGCACCGTCGAGGCCGGCTGTCACTCGTCGTTCAGGGTCACCAAAATCGTTTCCAGCACCGCAATTCGCGAAGCACGTCCACGAGAAAAGGGAGGTTCTCATGCATGATCGGCATAGAAACGTTACTTTCGTCGCTGCCTTGACCGCCAGTCTCGTGGCGAGCCTGGCGCTCGCGTTTCCACCCGGTGGGGGTGGTGGAGGCGGGTTCAGGGGTGGGAGTGGGGGAGGCGGTGGACATCCAGGGGGAGGCGGCGGTGCTCCTGCCCATATTGGTGGCGGCGCTCCGGCACATTTCGGCGGTGGTGCTCCGGCGCATCTTGGAGGCGGTGCCGCTCCCGTCCATATTGGTGGTGGTGCTCCCTCACATTTCGGCGCCAGTGCTCCGGCGCACCTTGGAGGTGGTGGAGTTCCCTCACATATTGGCGGAGGCGCTCCGGCTCATATTGGCAGTGGGAGCGCTCCGGCGCACTTTGGCAGCACCGCGGGTGCGGGCAGCGGTGCTGCATCGGCTCTACATACTGGTGGAACGTTTTATGGGGGTTCTGGAATCAGCCATAGCGCCCCGACGCTCAGTCATATTTCTCCACCGATCCACAGCCCGGGCGGGGCGTTCGGCGGTGGGCCGCATGCTGGTGCCGGCCC
>JAYTRB010000492.1:0-1619 GCA_043746425.1 Planctomycetia bacterium | reverse complement strand
AGCGCGCCGTTATAGGGATTGGTAACGGCGATGTTTTCGGTTCGTGCCTGCCATTCTCCGCATAGAAACATACGCATGGGGGTAACTCCTCGGGGCGGTGATATTGTGCAGATTGCCGCGGAATCAAGCTTAGCAGGCCCCCACATGGTTAGAAACCGCACCGCTGTTGTGCCGCGGCAACGAATTGTCGCGCCAGAATGTTGACCACGTGCAACTGTGACCTATGGTTGCATACTCTTTCCCGCTTCACTGTAGAGCAATACCGGGTCGATGGGCCACATGGGCCGTTTATCCGATGGAATCGTCAAGCGCTGCAAACACGTAAAAATCACTAGACCCCAAGGCACTGTCGCGCCGTCCCGTCGCGTGCACGACAAGGCAACCGCCGTCCGACTATCACGAGATTGCATCACGATGAATCCTGGATCATTGCTGCTGGTTGACGACGACAAATACATTCTCGAGGCGATGGCCGATTACCTTCGCGGGAGCGGCTACCGGACCGAAACGGCCCAGACCTGCAAAGAGGCTCGCGACCGCATCGCCGAGTTTCCGTTTGATGTCGTGTTGTGCGACATCAACCTGGCCGATGGCGACGGGTTTGACGTACTTGCCTTCACGAAAGAGCGGACGCCCGAAACGGCTGTTGTCTTGATTACCGGTCTGGGCAGCATCGAAAACGCGGTAGAAGCGATCCGCATGGGGGCCTTCGACTATCTCTCGAAGCCACTGATCGACGACGAACTCAATTTCTGCATTCAGCGCGCCATGGGACAGCGGCAAATCGTCCAGGAAAACAGGTCGCTCAAGGCGCAGCTCGATCTGCGGTTCGGCCTGGGAAACATCATCGGCCGCGATTACAAAATGGTCAAGATGTTCGACCTGATCGAAAGCGTGGCCGATACGCGGACGACCGTTCTGGTGCTCGGCGAAAGCGGCACGGGCAAGACGATGACGGCCCGCGCGATTCACCAGCTCAGCTCGCGGCGCGACAAGCCATTTGTCGAAGTGGCCTGCGGGGCGCTGCCCGACACGCTGCTCGAGAGCGAACTGTTCGGCCACATGGCCGGCAGCTTCACAGGGGCCATTCACGATAAAATCGGAAAGTTTCTGCAAGCCGACGGAGGAACGATCTTCCTCGACGAGATCGCGACGTCGTCTCCCAGCCTGCAGGTGAAACTGCTGCGCGTTCTGCAAGACCGTGAATTCGAGCCGGTGGGCGGCACGAAAACCCACAAGGTCGACATCCGACTGATTCTCGCGACCAACGCCGACCTCGAAGACCGGGTCGCCAAAGGAGAATTTCGGCAGGATCTGTACTACCGCATTAACGTGATCACACTGACACAGCCTCCATTGCGCGAGCGAATGGGCGACATCCCGCTTTTGGCGCAACATTACCTTGATGAGTTTCGAACGCAGACAGGAAAGACCGTTTCAGGTTTCAACGAGCAGGCGATGCATATGCTGCAGCGTTACCATTGGCCCGGCAACGTTCGCGAACTCGTTAACGTCATTGAACGGGCGATGGTGCTGACGAAACGTTCAGTCATCGGTATCGAAGACCTTCCTGAGTCGCTGCGCCGCGGCGCCACTCTCTCAGATGGCTTGCAGAACCG
>JAYTRB010000491.1:0-3710 GCA_043746425.1 Planctomycetia bacterium | reverse complement strand
CGTTCGAGAGCGAGAGCGGTCAATTTGACGAGGATATCGTTATAGCTCGGCACGGCTTCCTGGGCGCCGCGTTCGGCGCTCCGAAACTGGTCGCGCAGGCTGACAAGATTTGTTGCATCACAACGAGTCGTCAGTGTGACGGGCGCAGTTTCGTGAACTCCCGCCGACATGCGCGAGGCGATGGTGCGCCGAACGGGCGAAATGGCAAGTGTGCGGCGTGCGCCGTTCGTGCCCGTGAACGAGTCTGGTGATAGCCCGATTTGTTGATCGACCAGGGTCGAGGTTTGCAATTTCGCAACGGCCGCGACATCACGTTCGCGAATACGTCCTGTACTTCCCGTGCCTTTCACATTCCTCAGGTCGACCCCGACCTGGGACGCATGCCGACGGGCCCGCGGGCTCGCGGTTACCCCGGAAGGTTTGTCCGCAGTCGCTGCAATAGCGGCACCGTCAATGACGACATCTACAGGCGCACTGGCCGCGGCACTTGTCTTTGGCACTGTCGCCATTTCTGCCGTCGCTGGCGATTTCGCGTCATTGGCTGCCGAAGTTTGCTTCTCAAACGGCGCCGACTCCCCCTGTTCGACAAGAAACGCGAGGACTTGTCCGACCTTGACGATATCGCCCGGCCGCGGCGCGTCAGGCGGAAGTCTCAGGATGCCCTGATCGAACGATTCGATGTCCTGGGCCGATTTTTCACCTTCGAGGACGAATAATGCCTGTCCGCGTTCGACAAAATCGCCGTCGCACTTCAACCATTCGCCGAATGTCCCTTCGTCCATCGACCACCCCAGCCGGGGCACCACAATTTGAGTCGCCATATTATTACCGCAAATTTCGGTTTTCTTGAGATGGGGCCGTATGAAACGCCTTTGGACGAAAAATACTTGAGCCCATTATTCCGCCAGCAATTTCTGCACGGCCAGCAGCACGTCATTGAGTCTGGGAACAACCACAGCTTCGAGGGGCGGGCTGTACGGAGTTGGCGTGTGCAGACCGTTAATCCTCCGAATGGGGGCATCGAGATCGTCGAAGGCGCGGTCGGCGATCTGGGCTGCAATCTCAGCCCCGAATCCGTAGGGCGCAAAGCATTCGTCGGCGATCAGCAGCCGGCCGGTCTTCGCGACCGATTGCACGATTGTTTCGACATCGAGTGGCGCGACGGTGCGCGGGTCGATGACCTCGAGCGACACTCCCTCGGCCGCCAGTTGCCCGGCAACCTCCAGCGCCATCGGCACCATTCGGCCAATCGCCACCAGCGTCAGATCGGTACCCGGCCGGAGGACCGCTGCTTGTCCAAATGGAATCTCATAATCTTCGGTCGGCACTGGCCCTTTTATTCCCAGCAATTCGCGTGGCTCAAGAAACAAAACCGGATCATTCGACCGCAGGGCGTGTTTCATCAGCCCTTTGGCATCGTAGGGAGATGCGGGAACAACGACCCGCAGCCCCGGGAAATGAGCATACATTGGGTAATAGTTGCCGGAGTGATGCGTCGCCGCCGAGTGTCCGATGCCGATGCAGCCGCGCAGAAGAACCGGCATGGTGATGCGGCCGCTGCTCATATACTGCATTTTGGCGATCTGGTTAATAATTTCCCCGACTGAATCGAGCACGAAATCTGCAAACATGAAGTCGATCACTGGACGGGTGCCGGTCATGGCGGCGCCGCAGCTCATACCCACGAAGCCCCGCTCTGCGATCGGCGTATCACACAAGCGCACTGATCCGTACAGCTCGTAAAGCCCAACCGTCGAATTGAAATTTCCCCCGCGTTTGCCGATGCCCTCGCCCATGACGAAGATTTTCGGGTTGACTGCCATCTCTTCGGCCAGCGCTTCGTGTGTCGCCTTCATGAACGTAATCTCGCGCGTTCCCGCGGGAGGACGCTGGCTTCCCTCACGAATCGAAACGTGGGTTACCGGCCTGGGGGCCGCGTAAATGTGTTCGGCCGCGGTTGCTGCGTCGGGCCACGGGCTGCCTTCGGCAAACTTGTGAGCTTCGGCGATTTGTTGCGATACTTCATCGGTAATGGCATCCAATTCCTCAGACGTCGCGGTTCGCTCAGAAAGGATCCGCGATTTGAGTCGTGCAATCGGGCATTTCAGTTTCCATTCTTCGACTTGTTCGCGGGTGCGATAGCTGAAGTCGCCCATTCCTTCGGCATGTGCCCGCGTGCGGTAGGTGCGGCACTCGATCAACGTCGGGCCTTCTCCTGAGCGAGCACGGCGAACGGCCTCGCCGGCGACGTCATAGATTGCCGCCACGTCGTTTCCATCGAGCTCGAACCCCGGCATACCGTAGCACTCGCCCCGATTGCCGACTCGTGGATTCCCCGCCGAGTACTGGAAGGGAACTTCGGTGGCGAACTGATTGTTCTCGCACACGAAAAGCACCGGTAAATCCCAGATGCTGGCCAGGTTCAACCCTTCATGGAATGCGCCATTATTCGACGCGCCATCTCCAAAAAACGCCACCGCGACCTGGTCCGTTTTCAAGAGCTTGAAACTGTAGCCGGCCCCGGCCGCCTGCAGAATGCACGGGCCGACAATGCCGCTGGTCCCCATCATTCCCACTTCCGGAGAGAACAGGTGCATGCTTCCGCCGCGGCCGTGTGAACAGCCGGTTGATCGTCCGAAAAGTTCGGCCATGAGTTGCCGGGGAGTGACCCCTTTGGCCAAGGCATGCCCATGCCCGCGATGCGTGCTGAAGACGACATCGCGCTGCCCGAGATGAGCGCACACTCCCACGGCAATCGCTTCTTCCCCGACGTAGGTATGACAGGCCCCGTGGACGAGCCCCCGTTGATGAGATTTTGCGAGCTGCTCTTCGGTCTGGCGGATGACCTGCATTTCGCGAAATAAATCAAGCAGCGTCTGCCGGGAGAGCCCGGTGGAAAGCACAGTCGACATTTAGAATCCATTTTCCTGGGGATGTTGAATTTTTTTTGAACTGGGATTTTTTGTAATCGGGCGATCGGAACTGAGGCCTGCGCTCAAGGCGGCTCAAAACCCCAGGAACTCTTTTATGATGGGCCACTGCTTGACCTGCCAGACCATCGCGGCCAGACCAAGATAAAACATGCCGCACGCTGCCAGCCCAGCGCGATGATACCACCGGGGCCGCAGTTCCGGCGGAAGAAAGTGCGTATTCACCCAGAGAAGATGAAAGGACGTTACGCCGATCGCAATATTGCCGACGTTCGCGACTACGAGAAACATCAACTTGGGTGTGCCGTAAATGCCGAACAGATACAAGCTGATCGTACACCAGATGACATACCCCGCCAGCAGCGAATAGTAGATGACCTTTACCTGCCCGTGGTGCATCGTGGCGCGGACACGCGAATTGGCCGACCAGATGACATCGGTCCAGCGCCGGCAGACATCTTCAACGACCGACATCTGGCTGGGAAGCAAAATCATAAACCCGACTCCCAGCATCACGAACCACAGCCCGTGCGACAGCGTCTCTCCCAGGCCGGGATAATGCCTGAGGCCGTCGGCCGAAATGACCGCCTCAGCCCAGTCGAAGCGTTCTTTGGGATTCAGGTGCGAAAGCGACGAATGGTGGGCAAACTGGATCGAGAGAAGGGCCGGAAGGGCCATGCCGACAAAACACCCGGGAGTCCAGATCCAGAACTGTTCCACCAGAATGTAACGCCACCATCCGCGCCATTTGCGGAGATTGTCGCGTGTCGGAACGAAAAC
>JAYTRB010000490.1:0-4960 GCA_043746425.1 Planctomycetia bacterium | reverse complement strand
AGACATCGGCGGCACAACGGGCGCAATGTGCCCTTGTTCGAGGCCGCTGACACGCTGCTCGAGAGTTTCAAGCTGTTCTTCGATTTGCGGGGTTGCTTGGTAGTGGGTGTGTGTCGTCATAATGCAGCCCTCGACTGCAAACGCGATCGAAAGGGACGCGACCAACGACCGAAATTCGAGAGAAATCATGTCAGAAGACTTCCTGCGGCCCCGTCAATGCCGCGCTCTGGGTCAGTACGCGATGCACTGCGGCGGACCTGCGAATTCGTAATTGTGATGATGAGGGTGAGAGAGGAACGGGATGATCTGTCAATGTGCGAAATATGTCAAGTCGAATTCTCGTGTAGGCGCGAGGGCCATTTGATTGGTCTGGGAATAATCTGCGAGGAAAACTCGCAGAAATATCTGACCGAGATTCAGTTTCAGATCAGTGAATGACTGTTGCCGGACGACGCGGCATGCATTAGGCTGGTCGCGACGCGTCAACCATTCCCCAAGCACCCGAACCCGCGCCTATGTCGCTTGCCATCTGCTGCCGTCAACTGGTCAAGCGCTATGACGGCCGGCCACCCGTTGAAGCCGTGCGCGGGCTCGATCTGGAAGTTCGCACGGGCGAATGTTTTGGTCTTCTGGGCCCAAATGGCGCCGGCAAGACGACGACGATGGAGATACTCGAAGGTTTACTGGAGGCCACTTCTGCCGACCAGATGGAGATTCTCGGCTATCAGTGGTCGCACGACGACAATGCCATTCGGCAGAAAATTGGCATATCGCTGCAAGAAACGCGTTTGAGCGATAAACTGACTGTAGCCGAAACCGTCACCCTCTTTCGCAGTTTCTACAAGCGCGGAATCGAACCGTCCGAGGCGATCTGCCAGGTGTCGCTCGAAGAAAAGGCCGGGACATTGGTCGAGAAGCTCTCGGGTGGCCAGAGGCAGCGGTTGGCCGTGGCTTGCGCCATCATCGGCGACCCAGCACTGTTGTTTCTGGACGAGCCAACCACGGGGCTTGATCCGCATTCGCGCCGCGAATTGTGGGAAATCGTTCGCACTTTTCGTGCGGCAGGCCGCACGGTGCTCCTCACGACGCACTACATGGACGAAGCCGAGCGGCTCTGCGACCGCGTGGCAGTCGTCGATCAGGGAAAGGTCATCGCTCTGGGGACACCGGCGGAATTGATCGCTCGTCTGGGGGGACAGCACATTGTCGATTTTTCGTTGAACGAGAATGACCGACCGATTACCGACGAGGAACTGGAAAGGCTTCCGAGTGTGCAAAGCGTTCGCCGCGAGCATCGCACGGTCAGTCTGTCGGTTTCTGAGCCGCACGTCGCGCTTCCCGGTCTGATGAACGCGATGCAGGCGACGGGCCGGGGATTCGCCACGTTGACGACACGGCATGCAACGCTCGAAGATGTCTTTGTCACCCTGACGGGTCGTCACTTGCGCGATGGCGAGGAAACTTCATGAGCGAAGGCCGTTATTTTCCACTGTGGCATCTGGCGCTTTGCCGGCTGCGAATGTTCTATCGGCAGCCCGAAGCCGTGTTCTGGACGTATGGCTTTCCATTGGTAATGATTACCGCGCTGGGGCTGGCGTTTCGCGAGGAATCGAAGGAAACAGTACTGGTCGACCTCGTCGGCCCGCAAGCCGGGGCGCTTGAGGGTGAACTGTCGCAGCATTCTCAGTTCAAGATCAACCGGCCGGCCGCCGCGGAATGGAAGAAGCGCCTGCAGACGGGCAAAACGAACCTGGTGGTTGAGACCGGCCAGTCGCCCACCGAGCCGCACCGGTTCTGGGTCGAGCCCCATCGGGCGGAAAGCCTGTTCGCCCGGCAGGCGGTCGAGAATGCATTGCTGCGCGATACCGTCGCGCAGGGGGCGCCCGAGTATCCGGAGTCGCATCTTGAAGAGGTCGGGAGCCGTTACATCGACTTTCTGGTGCCGGGAATGATCGGCATGAACCTGATGGGGGGCGGCATGTGGGGCATCGGCTTCGTGCTGGTCGACATGCGCGTCAGAAAACTTCTAAAACGCTTTCTGGCAACACCCATGCGGCGGAGCGACTTTCTCGTCAGTGTGATGCTGGTTCGGCTCTTTTTCGCAGTATTCGACATGCTCTTTCTCGTGGTCTTCGCCTATCTGGCCTTCGGTGTCGAATGCCGCGGAAGCGGGTTGAAATTGACCCTGGTCATGGCGATTGGCGGCGTCAGCTTTGCCGGCATTGGCCTGTTGGTGGCGTGCCGGGCGCAGACGATTGAAATGATTTCGGGCCTGATGAACCTGATCATGATGCCGATGTGGATCGCGTCGGGAGTTTTTTTCTCATCCGAGCGTTTTCCGGAAGCCATGCAGCCGATCATTCAAGCCTTGCCGCTGACGTGCCTCGTCAACGCGCTGCGGGGGGTGATGCTCGACGGCGATTCGCTTCAGGCGCTATGGAGACCGCTCGCTATTCTGCTGGCGTGGGGAAGCGTGTCATTCACGATTGCTTTGCGCGCATTTCGCTGGCGCTAGCCAGACAGCGCTGGCCCACCCGCGAAGGCGCTTGCTGGCCGCGGGCTGGCGTGAAGCATTGCTCGCCTGCGCCTTGCCGTGCGTGACGAGATCTGCATCGAATTCGAGCATCTTTTCGAACGCGATCATCGCCTCCTGGAGACGCAACTGAGACCGACCCATCGGCCGGTCTCACGGCTTTCCTTAACCATCCGTGAACCATGCGTGATGGTAATCAGTGCTTGTAGATCTTGTGTTGCGGGCGGCCTGAAAGAATTTGCTCTTTGCCCCAGCTCGTCACGTCTTTAAATGCCTGGCTGTGAATAAAGTCGAGAAACGCCTGCTCTTCAGACCATTCACTCGTAATCAGATAAGAGGCGTCATCTCCGACGTCTTTCCACAATGTCGAACTGGTATGACCCTGGGCGACCTTCAGGGCATCGAGCACCGCACTGAACTTCTCTTCAAAGTCCTTCTGCCTCCCCGCGATCACGTGATAGTTCATGCCGACGGTAATCATTCTGGTTGTGCTCCTCTGCGGTAGTCTCGTATTGAAAGATGGCCGACTGGTGGGGGAGTCTATCAGATTCCGCGCGCTCGGGAAAACAGACGCACCACTGGATTGAGACGGGCCAGAAGGCCGTGGTGGAACAGGGGGGGCTGAAGCTCACCGGTTCTCTTTCGCCGCGCTGGCCTGGGAACGAGGCTGATTGCAAAAGCGCCTGATTCGCTTCAACTTTCCCAAGTTTCCATTATTTATTGTGGATCTGAGTTGTGGGGGAGTTCGAGATTAGGAATTCGCCGGAAAACTCACGATTTCCGTTACCAAATGCCGAAATTACCAACGATGAGAAGCCTGTTGAGATTGATAAAAGAAATCAGTCCTCCGACAAGGGGCTCATTTCTCAATGAGTTTAAGGCAACGAGTTTAAGGCAACTGTGGGCTAATTCCCGGCTTCAAAGGGCGGGAATTCCGTCGAGAGCGGCCGTCGCCGGTGAGAGCGACACACACTTTTTCTGTCAATGTTTTAGTCAGGGAGTCGATGCCATGCCTCATTCAAGAACTCTTCTCGCGCGTCTGGTTGCAGGGTCGCTGATCGCGATTTCGTGCGTGGGATGTCAGAACAATACCCAAAAGGGGGCGGCGGTCGGGGGAATTGGCGGGGCAGCTTTAGGGGCGATTGTCGGCAAGCAACTGGGGAATACAGGGGCAGGGGCCCTTGTCGGAGGACTGGCCGGGGCGGCAACGGGCGGATTGATCGGGAACTCCGAGGACGAAGCCGAAAAGCGAGAATCGGCGGAACAACAAGCGCGATATGATTATACGATGCGCGTCCGCGAGTCGCGGGCGGTCACGAATTCCAACGTGCTGGAAATGGTTCGAGGAGGCTGTAGCGATGTAATCGTCTGCAATGAAATCCGGACCCGGGGCGGTAACTTTGATACCTCTCCGCAATCCATCATCAACCTGCAGCAGAACGGCGTCAGTGACACAGTAATTCAGGCAATGCAGAATCGCAGCAACTATTAGGATCACCATGCGTGACTGCCCAGCGAGTAATGGTCGGGCCGCGAAACAAGAATCCAAGAATTTGCATGTGATTATGTGTTTGAGGTTTGCGCCCTGCGGCCGAGGCCCGGAATCCGCCGGTCGAGAGCGCAGTACGCTTTTCCCGGGGCTGCCAAATAGCTACGATGATTAATCAATTCATCGAGGGAGTCGCCTGGCACAGGGGCGAGAGTGGGGATGGGCCGCTGAAGTGGCTTGTCTGTGGGTCATCGTTTCTGAGACGGGTAGCGCGATAGAATATGGTTGGGAATCGCGATTCTGAGCGACAAGTGGTCATTACCGGCATCGGGATTGTCAGCCCGATTGGAATCGGTGTGAACGACTTTTGGAATAGTTTGCGATCGGGCGCGAGCGGCATCCGTTCGACTACAAAGCTTCCGAGCGTCGCTCCTCAATGCCGCATAGCCGCCGAAGTCGAGGATTTCAATCCCTCGGCCTTCACTAAGACCCGAGAGCAGAAAAAAGCGATTCGGGTGATGTGCCGTGAAATCCAATTGGGATTTGCGGCCGCTTCCATTGCTCTGGACGACGCGGGAATCAAGGATGGCGAGATCGCACCCGACCGATTGGGGGTTGAATTCGGCGCGAATTTAATGCTCAGCCCGCCCGAGGATTTAGTGGAGGCCAACGCTGCCTGTTGCGACCCGGTCACCAACGAGTTCAATTATGAGCGGTGGGGAGACGTTGGATTGGGGATGATGTTTCCACTGTGGCTGCTCAAGTTTCTGCCCAATATGCCGGCCTGCCATATCGGCATTGCTGCCGACGCGCGGGGGCCGAACAATTCGGTGACTCTGGACGAAGCTTCGTCGAACGTGGTCATCGGCGAGGCGTTGCGAGTCATCGCCCGCGGACACGCCGATGTGATGATTACCGGATCGACCGGGACGCGGGTG
>JAYTRB010000489.1:0-13187 GCA_043746425.1 Planctomycetia bacterium | reverse complement strand
GCACAGCTCGATGAACAGCGTCAGCAGCATCAAGTTGCCGTCGAGCACTTTCAATCGCAGCAGAAAGATCTGGCAGAGCAGAAAGACAAACTCGATCAGGACAGACGACACCTTGAGTCTGATCGACAGGTGCTGATGGACGAAACGGCCACGCTGCAGGAAGCGCTGCTGCAGTTTGAGCTCGACCGCGAGCAGCAACGTATCGACGGCGAGAATCTCAAGGCCAAACAGACGCGTTCTGCCGAAGAGCTGGAGCGTGCGCGTCAAGAATCGGCCGCGTTTCACGAGGCCAGTGCGAAGCGAGAAGCAGATTTGGCCGCTCGGCAGAAGGATCTTCAGAACCGCGAAGCCGTAATCGCCGAGCAGCTCGTGGCCCTCGAAGTGTTGCAGAAGGAGCAGGAGCGTGCGCAGCAGGAAGGCCGGACGCAACTCGAAGGAGAGAAGCAGCAACTCCGATCGGCCTTCGAATCACTTCAGCAAGAGCGCCGCGATTTTCTGGAAGAGAAAATGCGCTATCGACCCGACGGTTCGACGATGGCAGCCAGTGCGTCTGGGAACCCCGCAAGCACGGCCGTCATGCCGGATCAGCCTCCGGCAATGGAGCATCGAAAACCAGCGCACAAACGCCGCAAACGTCGTTCGGAACCAGATCAGCAGGCGCCTTTGGCCGTCCCGTCAGTCAACGTCAGCCTCGATGAACAGTTGTTCCGATTGCAGGCAGAACGGCAGCAATTGCAGTCAATGCGCACTCAGTTCGCCGAAGAACTCCAGCGCATGCGGGCCGGACGCATCGATCCTGCCAGTGCTTCGGCAAGCCCCCACGAAAAGGAGCCGGAAGGAACCCAGGCGAGTGGACCAAAGGCACTTCGTTTTCTGCTCGACCCGGGCCGGGCGGCGAGCCGGGCCATCGCCGAAGTCCTGTCTGAAATCGTCTTGCTTGGCCGTTTATCGGGAATTCACATTGCCAGGTTCGACGGCAGTGATTGCCGAACATGCCGGCTGACACGATCGAAAAAGACTTCGCCGAAGTCAACAGCAGATGTCGTGCGGACAGTCATTGAATTGCATTTGACGACCGACGAATCCGGACAGAATGCGGCCCGCAATTCGCTGCTTTGGGAGCAGTTTGAATCGTCGCTTCGCATGATTGTTCCGGCCGGGGGAAGCCTGGCCGGGGTATTCTCGCTGGGCACGGCTGCATCGGCAGACCACAAGTTCCGTGCGATTGGCCGCGATGTGGTTGATCTGGCGACCAAAGACGCGGCCCAACGCGCGGGGCAGAATCCCGTGAGCCAGCCCGGCACCCTGCCAGTCGACCAGATTACGCAACAATTACAGAAACTCGAAGCTCTACTGCGCCGGCTGTCGGCTGAATTCAACATGACCCTCGAACTGGCACCGCTGGTTGCGCAGGGCTCAATGAAGCCGGCCAGGCGCAATCGTGGGATACGGCTCTTTGCGGGAAAACGCTTTTGGGTGGGAAGCCTGGCCTCGGCGTCGATTCTGGGTTTAGCTGGCGGAGCATACTGGTGGACGAGTATCGCGCGGGCGCTGGGGCTCGGCGGCCAATGAAGCGACTTTGCCGCTGTTGGCCATAGCCCAAGCCGGTGTCTGTATCGGGGCTATTGATGCCTCAAGGAACGAGCCTCACTTCGCGCAGATCCATCACCGCGATGCCGGGTTTCTTCCGCGGTTTGACGGTGAGGGTGTACCGGCCAGCCCGGTCGAACTTGACCGTGCCGATCTCACGGCGGACGAAGGTCTGGAAGCCACCCGTTTCCTCGACGGTCATCGGGAAGGTCTGATCGGCGATCATGAAGTCGACTTCGCTGCCACCGCTTCCGGTACCGCAACCTTGTAGACATTCCAAGTGCAGATTGCCCGGTCGATTGATCAGGAACTCCCAGCTCACCCAGTCGTCGCCGCGCACCCAGAACCCAAGCGTGTTCTTGTGCGGAAGCGGTTCATATCGGACCATGATGCCATGCACGTCGGCAGACTTCGCCGGCAGTGTGACGCTGCCATCAGCCTGTTGCGGGTTCGGAGCATAGTCGGGGTTCGATGGCATCTCCTGAGCGCCGATCGTGTGGCGCCAATCAAGCAGCCGTGCCGCCAGCGCGTCTGCTGTTTCCGGCAGACGGTCGATGAGGTTCATGCTTTCACCAGGGTCGTTCTTGAGATCGAATAATTCTCGCCGGCCGGTTTCATAGAATTCGATCAGCTTGTAGTCGCCCTCGCGAATCGCGCCGCCAGGGCGGCCTCCCTGATTGCTGTAGTGCGGATAATGCCAGAACAGGGGCCGCGTCGCGATGTCGCCTGACTGACTCAGCAGGGGTACGAAGCTTGTGCCGTCGATTTCGTTTTTTGCGGCGGGGTGATGGATGACTTCGCTGATCGTCGGAACAAGGTCGATGCTGCATACCGGAACGTCGCAGACTGTCCCGGGTTTGGCGCCGCCGGGCCATTTGACAAGAAGCGGAACCCGCAGGCCTCCTTCATACAAATACCCCTTTCCTTCACGGAGGGGGGCGTTTGACGTCGCCGGTGTGTCGGGCCCTTCGAGCGTCGCCAGGCCGCCATTGTCAGAGGTGAACACGATGACGGTACGTTCCGTCAGATTCAACGTCTCAATCTTTTTCAATACGCGCCCCACGCTGTCGTCGAGGCTTTCGAGCATCGCCGCATATTGCGGATTATTCCTGGGCGACGCTGGCTTCGCCAATGCCTTATATTTGCTGACCAACTCGAGCTTCGCTTTGAGCGGAATGTGAACGGCATAATGTGCGAGGTACAGAAAAAACGGCTTGTCGCGGTGCTGCTCGATGAAACTTTCGGCTTCGGCCGTCAACCGATCGGTGAGATACTCGCCAGCCGGCGCCTGCTCAAGCCCGGGCATGAATTTTCCATTCCGCTCAAAGGGAGCAAAATAGCTTCTGGGGGAGCCAGTGGAGTCGCCGGCGACATTCAGATCGAAGCCCTGTCTTTGCGGCTCGAATCCTGGACCACCCAGATGCCATTTACCGATCGCCGCCGTGGCGTACCCTGCAGCTCGCAGTCGTTCGGCCAGCGTCGTTTCTTCAAGGGGCAGTTCCTGGCGAAACAACGGTCGCAGCAGCCTTTGCGAAGGCATGTCGCTGCGTCCGGGAAGCCAGTCAGTCAGGTGCAAACGCGCCGGATACTTGCCGGTCAACATCGCCGCCCGCGTCGGCGAGCAAACCGGACACGCGGCATAGGCCTGCGTGAAACGCACACCCTCCCGCGCGAGGCGGTCGAGAGCGGGCGTGCGATGAAAGCCATTGCCGTAACACCCCAGATCGGCCCACCCCAGATCGTCGGCGACGATCAGCAGTACATTGACTGCTTCTCCGGCGCCTTGTGCCGGGCGCGTCGACCACATGACGAGTGCCAGACTCGCCACGGCCACCAAACTTCGCAGGTCGGGAATCGTCAAGTTCATCGGTTTGTCCGGTGGTTTGCGCCGCCCGGCTCGCCTTGGGAAGAATTCATTCGTCACGCCAGAAGTTCGGGTACGACTCTGGCCTTTGTAACATCGGCATCGGTCAAACTCGCGTCGCGGCCGTCGTGAGGGTAAGCGAGGCGGACGTGATCGAGCCCCAGCAGATGCAGAAGCGTGGCATGCAGGTCGTGAACCGTGACAATCTTCTCGATTGCCTTGTAACCAAATTCGTCGGTCGCCCCGTGAATGTACCCCGGCTTAATTCCTCCACCCGCCAACCACAACGAAAATCCGTGTCGATTGTGATCGCGGCCATCATTTCCCTGCGAGACCGGCAACCGGCCGAACTCGCCGGTCCACATCACCACCGTCGATTCCAGCAGTCCGCGCTGTTTGAGGTCTTTGACGAGCGCCGCACTCGGTAAATCGGTCGTGCCGCAAAGCCCCGTGAGACTTTCGGCATTCTTGCTGTGCGTGTCCCACGGCTGCCCCTTCATAAAGATCTGAACGAACCTGACCCCCTCTTCGACCAGGCGCCGGGCCAGGAGACAGCGCGTTCCGTATTCGTGTGTCGCGGGCTGATCGAGCCCGTACAACTTGCGCGTGGCTTCGGTTTCTCCAGAGAGATCAATGATATCGGGGACGGCAGTCTGCATTCGCGCGGCGGTCTCGACATTGGCGATGCGGGCCGCCAGTTCTGAGTTGTCAGCGTACCGGTCGATATGCCTTCGATTAAACTCCGCCAGAAGATCGAGTTGTCGGCGTCGCGCCGCAGGAAGGGCGCCTGCGGGAGGTGCCAGGTTCAATACCGGAGCGGCCCCTGATCGGAACACCGTTCCCTGATAGAGGGCGGGAAGCCATCCCGACGTCCAGTTCTTTTCGCCGTCGACCGGTAACCCGGTGGGATCGGAGAGCACGACGTAAGCCGGCAAGTTGGCGTTCTCTGATCCGAGAGCATAGACGACCCACGAACCCAGCGAGGGCATTCCCGCGAGAAACTTCCCTGAATGAATGAGTCGCAATGCCGATTCGTGATCGACTGACTCGGTCATCATCGACCGCACGAGTGTGATCTCATCGGCGATGCCGCCGGTATGCGGCAAGAGCTCGCTAATCTCCATCCCGCATTGACCATACTTATTGAATTTGAATGGGCTTCCCAGAACGTTGCCCGCCTGTTTGTCGAAATGGATTTCCAGATTTCCTCCGGGGTACGGCTTGCCGTTCCATTTCGTCAGTTCAGACTTGGGATCGAACAGATCCATTTGACTGGGGCCGCCATGTTGAAACAGGCAGATGACCGACTTGGCCTTCGGTTGGTCGACTGCGCTCGCGGCGCCCGCAAATCGCGGCTGCGACTGGGCGTGTGTCACGTCGTTGGCGAAGAGCGATGCGAGCGCCAGAGGACCGAGACAGCCGGCATAATGCGAAAGAAACGCCCGGCGAGAATTAAGGCGAGGATCAATGATCATTGCAATTCATCCAGGTCTTCGTGCGGCAAGAAGTGATCATGATTACAAAATAAGACCGCGGGAAAAGGCAGAACCGTCGGAGCTTACAGGCGTGCCGATCCGTGTCCTTCAAGGTCATACTCGTTGATTCGTTGCTTTTACGGCTAAGTTCGTTGTGGTTCCGGCGAAGGCCCGGCGGTGTCATTCTGATGACTTTCATTTTTGCGGACGATCTCGTCCCGCCATTCAAGATTCCTGCGTCTGCCGCATCGATGCGATTTTAAGGGGGGACATCTGTGCGTCATTCGACGTATAAAAACGGATTGCTTGCCAGCAGCATCTGGCAGAAGTCGGTCCAGGCTCTGAGACGGGCATCGGCTTGAGGGGCATATTCTGCTGTTTGAGCGTCAAGAAATCCCTGGGCGGTTTCAAGTTCTTGTGCGTTGGAGTTCCGTCCCCAAGCCGTCAAGTACGCCAAACAGAGCCGGGCCGTTTCATTGGGAGCGCACTTTTCGAGTCGCGCAGAAAAACTCTTGGCGCGATCGAGGGCAAACTCAGAATTGAGGAGCGCGAGGGCCTGCAGCGGCATCGTCGAAACAGGCCGCTGCACTGAATTGAAAATGATGGTCGGAGCATCAAAAACCGCCAGAAAACTTACGACCTGCGTTCGCCGCTGTTGGAGATAGATTGATCGCCGTCGCCCGCCCCCGTTTAAATCTGCAACGGTCACCTCGCCGGTTTCATGGCGAATCGTGGCGACCGCCGGACCACCCTGCCGCAGGTCGAGATCGCCGCTGACAGCCAGAAGGGCATCGCGAATCGCTTCGGCATCAAGCCGCCGGATCGGAAACCGGGACAGCAATCGATTATCGGGATCACGGGCCTTAGCCAGGTCGTTCGCACGACCAGATTGGCGATACACGGCCGAATTGAGTATCAGCCGATGCATCCGCTTTAAGGTCCATGCGAACCCGTCACTCCTTTGAAGGGTGAGAGATGATGAATGGCCCCCAGCCGTGGCTGTGGGCGACATCAGTTCATGGGCCAGCCAATCCAGCAATTCCGGATGTGAGGGGATGGCGCCTGAGATCCCCAGATTATCGGCCGTGGCGACAATCCCGGTTCCGAAATGGTGCTGCCAGAGGCGGTTCATCTGAACGCGGGCCAGCAGGGAAGCGGGGGAAGACCCTGCCGCCGTCGCCCAGTTGGCAAACGCCAGACGTCGGCCGGTCGTCTTGAAGGCTCCTGATAATGATCGCACTTCCAGCGGATGTCGATCCTCCGAAAGCACGGCCAGACCGGCGGGCTCGACTTTGAATGTGGGCCGAGAGTAATCCCCTCGTTCGATCAGAAAGACATCGGGCGCCGTCGCAACCACATCACTGACCCAGGCAATCCTCCCTGGGCGTTCGTGCAAAGCCGAGCGTCTTTGCTGCAACTGGTCGAGCGCGTTCTTCTTTAAATCCCATTCCTTACGAAACTCCTGATTTGCCGTGGAGCTGACGGGGTTCGCGGCGAACCGCTCGATGACGATGTTGTCGACGTCAAAACTTCGGCCGCAGCAGTATTCGAACCCAAATCCTCCGTCTGGCAGATCTGCCGCCGAGAGCATGATCGACTTGCCTTGGGGGAGAAAATCGACGACATGTTCGAGGCGATATTTGTCGTCCTCACAATGCGTAATTCGCACGCCGAAATTGTGTCCCGGTTGGTAACCCATGCCGCCGATTTCGCCGAGACGTCTGGCGTCGGCGCCCGGGTAATCAAGATCGATGGCGGTCGGACCACCAGGATTGCCGTCGATGAGAATGTTCCCTCCCGCGAATGGAGAATCGTCGTTGAAGTCGTGCAGGGCAACAAAAGTCCCAATCCGTTCGGCAGACTTGGCTGATTCGTCAATCTTGCTGGCGACAAAATCGAACGTCACTTGTATTGCCGCCCCGACTTCGTCGGGGGTCCAGTCGAATTTCTGGCAGGTGGAAACGCAACTGTCTCCCTGTGTATTCCCCTCGATGATTCGCAGATGTCGGTCGTGAACAATAAGCCCCGGCGCAGTTGCCGAATCGATGTTGACCGGAACCGATCCGCCCGGTCGCTTGTCGCCTGGGGCAGTGTTGCTCCAGCGATCAGCCAGGCGCGTTTCAGGTCCCTCAAAATTGTCGGCAAACAGAGTTTCTCCCGGTGGCCGATTGAGCCGCACCCAGGCGTCGAATGCCGTGCGCAGGGCGGCCAACTGGGCGTCGAGCGACTGAATCTGCACTTCCCATTTTGCAAAGTCGCCCGGCAGACTGGCATATACGAAACGGTCGTTCGGCTTGACCCAGTTCTCGAGATTGAATGCCGGAGCGATGATGGCCTGCATTTGATAGTAGTCGCGCTGCCTGATCGGCTCGAACTTGTGATCGTGGCATTTGGCACACTGGATCGTCAGCCCGAAGAGCGAATTCGTGATGTTCTGAATAACCGACTCGATCGCATAATACCGATCGGCCCGTACCTCGTCGGGGTTGCCGTCGCTCTCGCCGCTTCCATCCTGGCCATTACGCAGATAGTGCGTCGCTTCCAGCAGGTCGATCATCTCGGGCGTGGCGTCGCTGCCCGGAATGAATCCGGCCAATTCGTCGCCAGCCAGTTGTGCGCGCACGAACCCGTCGTACGGCTCGTCTCGATTAAGGGCGCGCAGCACCCAGTCGCGGTAGCGCCAGGCGAGTGGCCGGTCGCTATCCGCATTAAAGTAGCCGTTTGAATCGGCATATCCCGCGGCGTCGAGCCAGTATTTCGCCCACCGCTCGCCGTACTGGGGCGAGGCAAGGTAGCGATCGACCATCTGCGAGTAGGACTCTGTGGAGTCATCCTCAAGAAACGCCAAAATCTCTTCGGGAGTCGGCGGCAACCCCGTCACATCAAAGCTGACCCGCCGGAGGAGCGTCGCCCGGTCGGCCTCTTGACCCAGCGTGAGTTGTTCGTCTTCAAGCGCCGCCTGAATGAACCAATCAATTTTCGTTCTCAACCGCGCCTCATCGCGCACTGCCGGCAATGGCGGTTCCTTCAACGTTTGAAAGGCCCAATGATCTCTTCCGTCAGCCGCGCCGTTTGTCGTGTCGCGATCTGGCAATCCCGGAGCCCCTGCGGCGATCCAGCGGCGCAACAGCTTCTTGTCGTGGTCTGGCAAGGGATCATCTGGCGGCATCTCGTCTTCGGCGACGCGCTTCCAGAGCAGACTGGCATTCGGGTCATGCGGTACCAGTGCCGCTCCGGTTTTTCCTCCGCGCACCATTCCGCCGGGAGTGCTTACATTCAACCCTCCCTCGTGTTTCGCCGGCCCGTGACACTTCAGGCAGTGCCGTTTGATCAGCGGCTGCACGTCGCGCGCGAAGCGCGGCGGTGGGGGTTCATCGGCCTCGGCCAATGCACTGCCTGCAACGCAGAAGCACGTCAGAAAAAGGGCGATGTGATTCACTGAGAAGCCGGGCCTTGAAGGACTTCTCGCAGCCGGTTGAAAAACGCGACCGGCAGCCAATGGCCCTCGCCGATTTCTGCGAAATTTACACGCGTTCGAGAAAATGGTCCTCTTTTTCGGCATGGGGCCCAGTCCCAGAAAAGATGCAGGCCAATGGAACGCGGCGCTCAAAGCGGCCCTTGCCGTGCAATCGTCTACTCGCTTGGCATCATCTCTTGATCGTAAATCCGCTCGGGCGTTCGCCTGGTTCCCCATTCGGCATACCAGATGAGGCCTTCGCGTACCGGCCGAGGTCCCGTCAGGCAAACCCAGATGATCGGATAATAAGCGCAAGCCAGCGGATTGTTTGTCCAGGAAGGCAACTTCCCGTTTTGACGCAACCACATGGCCGGCCCGAAGGACAGCACATAAACCAAGCCTGCGATCCCCGCCATTGTCGCCCAGAATCCGATCGTTGGAGCGTGCCCACCCATGGAGTTGTCTGTGCGCTGCATTCAATCGAATCCCCAATGTCAACGACCACGAATCGGCCGCTTATGCCAATTGCCAATTGACATTTTTCAATTCCCCCCACTACGCCAGCATCTTCTGCACTACATTCCCCGCCACATCGGTCAACCGATAGTCGCGCCCCTGAAATCTGAAGGTCAATTTCAGATGATCGATGCCCAGAAGGTGCAGCAGTGTCGCCTGCAAATCATGCACATGCACTTTGTCTTCAACGGCGTAATAACCCAGTTCGTCGGTCTTGCCAATCGTCTGGCCGACTTTGACCCCCCCTCCGGCCAGCCACATCGTGTAACCTTCAATGTGGTGATCGCGACCGAGCATATCGCGGGGCTCGCCCTGCGGGGTTCGGCCGAATTCGCCTCCCCACACGACCAGTGTACTGTCGAGCAGGCCGCGACTCTTGAGGTCTTTGACGAGCGCAGCACAAGATTGATCGACCTCGCGGCAGCGCTCGTCAAGCGATTTGCCGAGTTCTGTCCCCGCGTTGCCGTGATGATCCCAGTCGGTGTGATAAAGCTGTACGAACCGCACGCCGCGCTCGACGAGTCGCCGTGCCAGAAGGCAATTGTTGGCAAACGAGGGCCTTCCCGGTTCGGCGCCGTAAGCATTGATTGTGTCAGCCGTTTCCCCGGCCAAGCTCATGAGTTCGGGCGCACTGCTCTGCATGCGGTATGCCATCTCATACGCGGCGATTCGGGTGGCAATTTCAGGATCGTGTGTGTCTTCGAGGCGGAGTCGGTTGAGGTCATTGACGGCAGAAACAAATTGCTGCTGCCGGTTGGCGTCAATTCCCGGAGGACTGGCCAGATCGAGAATCGGTTCGGGGCCTGAGCGGAACGGCACCCCTTGGTACGTCGTTGGCAGAAAGCCGCTGGCCCACAGCGGAGAACCGCCGCGTGGCCCGCGCGGGCCCGATTGCAGAACGACAAACCCCGGCAGATCCTGCGATTCGCTGCCGATCCCGTACGTTACCCACGCCCCCATGCTGGGGCGGCCCATGAACTGCGGCGATCCGGTGTTGACGAAGAGCTTCGCCGGGCCGTGATTGAAGACATCAGTCGTCATGCTCTTGACGAGACAAATGTCGTCGGCGACGGTTTGCAGATGTGGTAAGAGGTCACCGATTTCGGCCCCCGATTGCCCGCATTTGGCAAATTTGCGAGTCGTCCCCAGGAGTTTGGCGTCGCGCTTGATGAACGCGAAGCGCTTGTTCTTGACATACGACTCGGGAATCACCTCACCGTTCATTTCCTGCAATTTGGGCTTGGGATCAAACAACTCCAACTGGCTGGGGCCCCCGGCCATGAACAAAAAAATAACGCTCTTGGCCTTCGCCAGGAAGTGTCCACCGCGCGCAGAGAGCGGGCCATTTGTCGTGTCAGCTTGCAAAGCCGCCGCGCGGCTGCCATCTCGCAACAGCGATGTCAGTGCCAGTGAACCGAGACCAACCTGGCAGTTCTGAAAGAAATGCCGGCGAGTGATTGTACGGAGGGACTCGTATTCTTTATTCATGAAGATCGTGCCTTGTAACGCACACCGCGTGAGTCGATAAACCTTCTTCGAGTAGTCGAACACCGTCATCCACAGTCAAGATTTCGACGGCATCGAAATTGAAATGAATCATGTCTCTCAATTGTCGCACACCGCCGAACGGTCTCTTTGATAGGAACGTATGCCTCAAGCGTCATCATCCTCTACAATGCAGCGACCCGTCACCCTCGGTCGACAATCTACTCGCGGGTGATCAACTCATCCAGATTCAATAACACCCGCGCCACAGCCGTCCATGCGGCGAATTCCTGAACATTGGCTTTCACCGGCACCAGCGGCGGCGTGAGCCGCTCAGCATCTTTCAAATTCGCTGCGAACTCGGCCCGCTGCTGTGTCAGCAGCTTCGCCAGTCTCTGCCGCTCTGCCGGTTTCGGCTCGCGTGCGAGGCATACCCGAAAAGCATACTTCAGCCGGGCATTGTCGTCGGCCAGCGGCTCTTTCAGAACCCGCACGGCTAAAGCCTGCGCAATCTCGACGAACTGTTGATCGTTGGCCAACGTCAGCGATTGCAGGGGCGTGTTCGAGCGATTTCGCCGCGTACACATGACATTGGCGTCGGGAAAGTCGAAGACTGTCATCGCGGGGTAGGGGCTAGACCGCCACAAATAGGTGTACATTCCGCGGCGATAGCGGTCGGCGCCAGTCGCAGTGTTCCATGGCTTTTTGTCCTGTGTAAAATCGAAGACTCCCTCGGGCTGCGGCGGATGAACGCTCGGGCCGCCCAGCGTCGTATTGAGCAGCCCCCCCGCAGCCAGCGCGACGTCACGGATGATCTCGGCGTCGAGCCGCAAACGAGACTGCCGGCCATACAAGCGGTTGGCGGCATCAATCTCGGCCAAATCGGTGCGGTGAGTTGACATCTGTCGATACGTTGCCGAGGTGACGATCAGCCGGTGCATTCGCTTCATGCTCCAGGGGGCATCGCCCCCGCTTGGCGTGCCCACATCTTTCCCCACGCGCAAAGGAGGAGGCGAGGAGGGGGGGAATCCTGCTTGTGGCTCTGCCTTGGCCGGTTGTAGATCGCCCGACTGAGCGGAAACGTCCCGATCTTGATTCAGCAACGGGGTTCCAATTGCTCCCCCGCTTTGAAGTGGTGACGTTGATGAAAGAATTGACGGATTGACGGTGGGTGACACAAACTCGGCTGCCAGCCAATCGAGCAATTCGGGGTGCGATGGCGGAATTCCCTGCGTTCCAAAATCGTTCTCGGTATCGACGATTCCCCGACCGAAATACTTTTGCCAGATGCGATTGATCGTCACGCGCGGCGTGAGGGGATTGCGCGCGTCAACCAGCCAACGGGCGAAGTCGAGTCGCGTGGCAGACTTCACGTCGGGCGCCAATCTTGGAAGCACCGCTGGAACGCCCGGCTCAACGCGCGCTCCGTGCCGCAGAAAGTCGCCGCGAATGTGGATGAATGTTTCGCGCGGTTCCGCTCGTTCGTGCATGACCATCGTGGTGGTGAAGTGCGGCTCAGCGGCCCGAAGTTGGGCAATTTCGTCGAGAACGGGAAACTGCTGGCGGGCAACTGCGAGATTCTTGTAATACACGACGAGGTTCTTCGTGTCCTGTTCCGAACGCATGACAACAGCCAGATTGACTGTATTCAGTACTTCCGGTGGCAATTTTTTCTTCTCGTCCTCTGTCAGCTCTTTTTCCCAGGCTGTTACGCTTTTCTGGAAATCATCGGCTTGGGATTGAAATTGCTTCTCAAGATCGGCGATCTGCCGGCGAACTTCGTCGCGCTTCTGCGGCAGCCCCTGCGCGATCTGATCGGGGGTCGGCACATCGAGATTTGGTTCGTCGGCATTATTTAAAAAGGCGAACATCTGGTAATACTCACGCTGCGAAATGGGATCGTACTTGTGCTCATGGCACTGGGCACACCCCACTGTCAGACCCAGAAAGGCGATCCCCGTCGTGTTGACCCGGTCAACGACCGATTCGACGCGAAATTGCTCAGGATCAGTTCCCCCCTCCTCGTTGATCTGCGTGTTGCGGTGAAAGCCGGTGGCGATTCGCTGGTCGATTGTCGCGTCGGGAAGTAAGTCGCCCGCGATCTGTTCGATTGTGAACTGATCGAACGGCTGATCGCGGTTCACGCTCTCGATCACCCAATCGCGATATTTCCAGATGCTGCGGCCGAAGTCGCGCGTAAAGCCGTTTGAATCGGCATACCGCGCCAGATCGAGCCAGTGTCGGCCCCACCGCTCACCATAATGCGGCGAGGCCAAAAGCCAGTCGACGAGAATTTCGTACGCGTCCGAACGCGTGTCGGCCACAAATGCGTCAACTTCTGCGATTGTCGGAGGCAGCCCCAGCAGATCGAGGCTCAACCGTCGAATCAGCGTCACCCGATCGGCCTCGGGAGACGGCTGCAAGCCCTCTTTCTCAAGCCGCGCGAGAATAAACGCGTCAATAGGATTGTGCCCCCAGGCTTTGTCGACGACTTGCGGAATCGCCGACCGCACCACTGGACGAAAGGCCCAATGATTCGCCCCCTTAATCAGCCCGTCGCTCGCTTCTTCATCTGGCGCTTTGGCTCCCTGATCGATCCACGACTTAAGCATCGAAATGTCGTCATTCGAAAGTCGTGGCTTCCCTTGAGGAGGCATCATCGCGACTCCCTCGGCCCCCGTTATCGCTTGAATCAGCAAACTCTCGGCACTCTTACCTGATGCGACGGCCGGTCCATTGTCGCCTCCGCGCATCGCAGCCGCAGCTGAATCGAGCCGGAGCCCCGATTTCTGTTTTTCGG
>JAYTRB010000488.1:0-3675 GCA_043746425.1 Planctomycetia bacterium | reverse complement strand
GCGACACGTCACGCTGACGAAGAACCATTTCGAACGGGCGTCTTGCAAGTGTGATGTCGTTCATCGCCATCGCGCTGCATTATGGCACCGAAGGGGCCGAACTCTGACGCCCGCCCGGGCAAGCGAAGGCGACGCGCTGTCGCAGAAAAACAGGGCCATGCAACCCGCTCTTCAAATCAATTCGCGAATCGGGTCGCGGCGGTCGAGGAGGTATTGGGGGCGGCCATTCGGGTCGGGGATGGTCGCTGTGCCGGCGTCGATTCCCAGTTGCCGATAGAGCGTGGCGAAGACATCCTGATAGTGAATCGGCCGATCGTGCGGAACTTCGCCCAGTCGATTGGTCGAGCCGATCACCTGCCCCATTTTCATGCCGCCCCCAGCGAGCAGCGCACAGGACGCTTGCGGCCAGTGGTCGCGACCCCCGCCGGGGTTAATGCGCGGCGTGCGGCCGAATTCTCCCCAGGCGATGACGCTGACGTCCTGATCGAGGCCGCGGGTGTGGAGATCTTCGACCAGAGCAGTAATGGCGATATCGAGCTTGCCGAGCTGTTCAGGGAGTCGCTCGAAATTACCGCCGTGCCGGTCCCAGCTTCCAAAAGACAGCGTCACGCAGCGCACTCCCGCTTCGACCAGCCGTCGCGCTATGAGGAACTGATCCATCCAGTGCGGACCGGCATCTTCACCGAACGCCGGCGCTTCGCTTCCCCGCCCGAAACGGTCGCGAACGCGTGGGTCTTCCCGTTCCAGATCGAGGGCTTCTATCAGCCGGCTTGACGTCAGCACGTCGAAGGCTTTGCGGGTGAAGGAGTCGATTCCCTGAAATAACTGGCTGCTCGCAGACTGCCGGCGAAAACTGTCGAAGCTCGACAGCAGTGTCTGGCGGTCACGCAACTGGTCAAGCGATACGCCTTGCAGCCGCATGTTCGCCATTCCCTCGCCGTCGGGCTGAAATGGCGCGCAGGCCGGACCGAGAAATCCCGGCAGTCCGGGATTGGAATAGGGGGCGTGACGAGTCTTGATCGTCAACCCGACAAACGGAGGCACCGCCTGATCCACCGGCCCGTGCAACTTCGTGAGGACTGAGCCCAGCGATGGATGATTGTCTTGCCGGCCCTTGGGGCCGATCGGATATCCGCTCAAGCACAAGTCTGAGGCGTGCTGGTCGGGACCGCCATACAGCGAGCGAATGATGGTGAATTTGTCCATCACCCGGGCCAGGCGCGGCATGTGTTCGCAGATTTCAATTCCCGGTACATTCGTCTGGATGGGCTGGAAAGCTCCACGAATCTCTTTCGGGGCATCCACCTTGAGATCGTACATATCCTGATGGGAGGGCCCCCCAGACAGATAGACCATGATGATTGCTTTATGCGACAGCTTTTTTCCCGCCGGGGCAGGCGATGCCGCTTCAGCTCTCAAGATCTGAGGCAGCGAAAGGCCGCCGAGCGCCAACCCGCCGACCTTGAGGAAGTGTCGCCGAGAATTGTGGTCGCAGAACGACGTTGGGTTGTGTCCGTAAATCGAGAGCACAGAAGACGACCTTCCTGTTGGAAGCCAGCATGGCCTGTTGAGAGCCAGCGCGACATTGACTGCGGATAATACATCAGCGATGGCTTATCCATCAAGGTCGATTACGATTTCGCTGACCATAGTCAGTCATCAATTCGACTGTCGCCCACAAGAACGTCAGTGAAGATTGCGCCATCAGCACCGCTTTAAATTCTCTGCGATGCTTCATCCTCCTCCGATCGCCGGGAGAAAATGCACCTCGCTGCCATCGGCGACCTTCTGCAACAGGCCCATACTGCTGATTGTTCCATTGACGGCGACGGCCAATCCCGGCCGCAAACCGTCGCCGGCGCAGAGGCGCTCGCGAATACCAGGAAACCGGGCTTCGAGGGAAGTCACCACCTGGCGAATGGTTGCCGCGACGATTTCAACCTGGTCGAGACCGCCGGTTGCTTCGCGCAGCAGCGAGGGGATAAAAACTTTTACCATACCGCCCCTACAGACGTCGGTTGTGCGACTGCGAGCCTGGTATTTGATCAATGCTGTTTTGGAGGCGATCGATTCCGCCAACGGCAGGGCTGACGATCATGCCTTCTTATGAAGGATTTCGTGCAAAACCTTCGGCGGCGACATGGGAAGTTGCATCATTCGCACCCCCACGGCGCGATAGATCGCATTGGCGAGCGCCGCCGGTGGCGGGACGATGGGCACTTCTCCTACGCCGCGTACACCGTACGGATGCCCGGGATTTGGCACTTCGACGATAATTGTATCGATCATCGGCAGGTCGTAGCAGGTCGGAATGCGGTAATCGAGGAAGGTGCTGTTTCGCATCGTTCCAGCATCGTCGTAGTAGTACTCTTCATTCAGGCCCCAGCCGATTCCCTGAACCGCTCCGCCCTGAATCTGACCTTCGACGTACGCGGGATGAATGGCCGTCCCGACATCCTGCGCCGCGGTGTATCGAAGAATCTGAACCTTGCCAGTCTCAGGATCGACCTCAACGTCCACAACGTGTGTGGCGAATGCCCCACCGCACCCTTCGGGATCGACTGTCCCTTTGCTGGCAATTGGCTCGCCCGTCTTATTAATCTGTTCGGCGAGAGCCTTGAACGTGAACGACTTTCCCTGAGGGCCGACAATGCACCCCTCCTGATACGACACCAGCTTCGATTCAACGTCCCAGATTCTGGCCGCCCGCTTAACCATTTGCCGCTGAATATCGCGGGCCGCCTCATATGCGGCATAGCCCGTGGCAAACGTGACCCGGCTTCCGCCGGTAACGTCGGTGTACCCAACACTGTCGGTGTCGCCGACCGAGGGGGTGACATCCTCTGCGGCGATTCCCAGTGTTTCGGCGAGTTGCATGGCGATGCCCGTGCGTGACCCGCCGATATCGGTCGAGCCTTCGACCAGAGCCACAGTGCCGTCGGGGTTGACTGTCGCCGACACCGATGACTTCAAGCCACAATTGAACCAGAATCCCGTGGCTACGCCTCTGCCCCGGTATTTGCCACCCAGAGGAGTCTTCCAGTGTTCGCTGTTCTGGATCGCTTCCAGCGATTCGATCATGCCGACCCGCGGAAAGACCGGCCCATCGATGCGCCGTGTTCCTTCGCGGGCGGCGTTTTTAAGGCGGAATTCAAGCGGGTCGATCTTCAGCTTTTCGCAGATTTCGTCGACTACTGTTTCGAGGGCAAAAGCCGCGTTCGTAGCCCCTGGGGCGCGGTAGGCGCTGGTCTGCGGCTTGTTGACCACAACGTCATAGCCATCGATGCGGCCGTGCGGAATGTCGTAGCAGGCGAAAATGCACATGGCCCCCGCCCCAATGGGCGAACCGGGATACGCCCCGGCTTCGTAGGCCATGTAGGTTTCGGCCGCCGTAATCATTCCCTCGCCGTCGACCCCCAGCTTCACTCGAATATATGAACCCGGCGTAGGACCGGTTCCCTCAAAGACATCGGCGCGACTCATGATCATTTTGACGGGACGGCCGGTTTTCTTCGACAAAACCGCAGCAATCGGTTCGAGGTACACGCGAATCTTCCCACCGAAACCTCCACCGATCTCCATGGGAACGACTTTGACGTGCGAAATGGGCAAGTCGACCAATTCGGCGACCTGCTGCCTGACGGTGAACGCGCCTTGCGTGCTGGTCCAGACGGT
>JAYTRB010000487.1:0-2786 GCA_043746425.1 Planctomycetia bacterium | reverse complement strand
CGTTTTTATTGTCGGCCGATTGTCGAACGGGCGCTGTCACGTCGAGTCGCGTCATCTGATCATTAACAGCGTCGGCAATGCCTGCTGCAACTCGCCGGCTCCGCGTCGGTGACTTGCGTACCGATACCCCGAACGATTTGTGGAGGCGAGCAAAAGGGCCGTCCGTGGGCCAGCCGGACAGCAAATTGTGATGACACGTCAGACGCCACCGCAGGGGTGGCTTCGTCGCTTCGCCCTTTCCTCCGCCTCGCCACCGCGGCTAGAATTGTGGGGATGATCCACGAACGGAAGAAACCCATCTGGCAGTGGATTGTGCTCGTGCTGATCGGGCTGCCAGTGTTGTACGTCGCGAGCTTCGGGCCGTTGTGCTGGATGAAGAGCCGTTCGAAGGATTGGAAGATCTCGACGTTCTACTGGCCAGTTCAAACGTACATAGTACGGTACTGCCCGGGCGGCGCGGCCGCGGTTGCCTGGTATGCCAAACTTCTCGTGCCCGCCGACAGCAGAGGAGTGCTTGTGCCGTATTATAATCGCGACGGCGATCTGGCCTGGGTTCGATACGCCCCACCGCCGCCACACGGAATCCCTCCAGGGGGCCTCTGATTTCCGTCGCCGTCACAGCCATTCCGTCGAGATCAAACGATGTCGATTGCAGACGACGACACTCCCCCTGCGGTGGACAAAGACTGATGCGCAAGGGAACGGGGCCGTCGACACATGGGCTTGCAGGCCGCCATTGCGTGTGGGCCGTTTACCAGACGCTCACGTCACGATGGAAGCGAATGAAAGGCGCGACGGTCGTCATCGGGTCGTGGTACAGGTTGATCTCGACGGAATGACTGGATTGGCGACGCGCGTCGCGGATCAATACGACCACGGTCCAAAGTATGGCCAGCTCTGAGTGCGCATCTGAAATAACTTATGGCTGGCGACAATGAGCGCGGCCGCGACAACGTAGCACCATATGGCGTGCATCACGCCGAGGGCTTTCGTCCATGCGGTCGGTTGATCGCGTGAATCATCCATGCCCGCGATTTTACCCGCGGTGGCGTGGGGGCGGGAAGGGCAACATCAGAAATCAAGTCGGACGGGCCGGCAGATACGTCTTGGAGTCGGGCCCTGTTTCAATCGACCCGCTATCTTTCGCTTGTGCCGCGCGCTGTCAATCGTGGTGTTTTTTTTGATCTGCTCCCGGAGTGCATCTGCAATGGCAGCAGCCAGCATTTGGGCCGGCGCGCCTTCAATCGTGGCGCGAACCATTGATGCCGCTGAGTTTTTTTCAAGACCGCGCCTGCGATCTGGCAGGGACGTTCTCTTTCAAGCGGAATCCAATGCCTTTTGCGGTAGACTTCCGTTTCAGAATCGACTTCGGGCCACGGCAGCGGCCGGCCCGAGTGCTCTTCCGCCCCCAGCTTTCCCGCGGTTACAATCGCGGCATGAGCGAAGAACGCAAGAATCCGGGTATTGGGTTTGCAAAGCATTGTAACTGACGCGAAAACCACGTAGCCGGGCAATCATGAACTATCTGGATGACATCGATCTTGGGCATCCCGATCTTGGGGACCTGTACGACGAATTGCCGCTGTGGTCGGCGCCGTTCGGCGCGTTGCTGCTCGACCGAGTGCCGGTTCGGCGCGGAATGACGGTGCTCGATGTTGGTGCAGCGACCGGGTTCCTGTCGATGGAACTGGCGTTACGGTGCGGATCAAATTCGCAGATCATCGCGGTCGATCCCTGGAAGTCGGCGGTGACTCGATTACGCCGCCAGCTCGCCCACCGCGGGATTGACAATGTGCGCGTCATTGAGCAGGACGCGGCGACCATTGAACTGCCCGAGTCGTCGGTTGACTTGATCGTATCGAACCTGGGGATGAACAACTTCGAAAATCCGGCGGCCGTTCTCGGAATCTGCTTTCGGGCGGCGAAGCCCGGCGCGAAGTTGTTTCTAACCACGAACGTCGTCGGGCATATGCGCGAGTTCTACGATGTCTTCCGCCAAACTCTCGTCGAACTCGGCCAGGACGATCGGCTGCCCGATCTCGATGCCCATGTCAGACATCGTGGTACCATCGATTCCATAAACGAGATGCTGAACCGCGCCGGCTTTGAAAGCGTCGGAGTGACAACGGGCTCGTTCAGAATGCGGTTTGCGGACGGATCAGCACTGCTCCGCCACTACTTTATCCGATTAGGCTTTGTTCCCGGTTGGAAATCCATTGTGCCGGACGCGCTGGTTGAAAGAACATTCGCGGTACTGGAGCGAAATCTCAACTCGGTCGCCGCTCGGTGTGGCGAACTGGCAGTTTCCGTTCCGATGGTCTGCGTCGAAGCCGGTAAACCTCAGTGACGGCTTATTCTGAAGTCGCTTTACACCAAGCCGAACTACATCGTCTGAAGCTCTGGCACGCACAGTTGGCCGATCTCGTCATGCGCATTCCGCGAGCGGCGCAGGTCGAGCTGGTTTGGTGGGGAGACACGATCGCTCCTGGCCGGGCCGACCACCTCGAACTGCTGGAAGACGCCGCGGGAAGCGACATCGAGATTCGCCTGCCTGCCCCGGCGCGCCTCAAGGGGCGCATCGACCGCAAAGTCTACCCGCGGGCGGCGCGCATCATGATTTCAGGTCCTGACAAATTGGGAGACTATGTTCAGGTGGAGTTGAAACCCGACCAGGCGGCCTATGAGATTGGCAACCTGGCACCGGGAAATTACACCCTGTCGCTTTCCGGTCCGTATGAGCGCTTGCCGGGAACCGCAGGCGGAATGACCACCAAATCGCTCGCCTT
>JAYTRB010000486.1:0-6132 GCA_043746425.1 Planctomycetia bacterium | reverse complement strand
GTGGCCCTCATTCAGAATGGGCAGACGCTGGCATCGGGCGGATTTGTCGGAGCCGCTCATCCGGAAGCCCTCACGGCCGCTCTCGAGCAGCATTTCTTGCGACATGCTGCTCCCCGCGACCTGACGTTGATTTATGGCGCCGGACAGGGAGACGGCTCCAAACGCGGTCTCAATCACCTGGCGCACGAGGGGCTCATCGTTCGTGCGATCGGCGGACACTGGGGACTCGCCCCCGAATTGGGTAAACTCGCCCTCACGGGCAAGATCGAAGCCTATAATTTTCCGCAAGGGGTGATCTGCCAGCTGTTCCGCGACATTGCGGCCGGGCGACCCGGTTGTATCACGCACGTGGGTCTGGGCACGTTCATCGACCCAATCCACCACGGTGGGCGCCTGAATGATCGTACCCCTCCCGGCATGGTCGAGCGGATCGAATTGGGTGGCATCACCTGGCTGTGGTACAAGGCGCTGCCGATTCACGTCGCGCTGATCCGCGCGTGGGCCGCTGATCCCTGGGGAAACCTGCTGATGGAGGATGAGGCAATCATTGGCGAAGTTCTCGCCCTGGCACAGGCGGCGCACAACTCGGGCGGAATCGTGCTCGCGCAGGTCAAACGGCTTGACGACGAACCCGCGCCGCCGCAGCGCGTACGTGTTCCTGGCATGCTGGTCGACCGCATCGTCGTCGCCGCGCCGCACGAACACGAGCAGACTTACGCCGAATCTCGCAATCCGGAGTATTGCTCTGCGGCTCCGCTCAGTCCGTTTCCGCTGCACCTGGCGGAATGGAACGGCCTCGAACGGCAGATCATTGCCCGCCGCGCCTGCGACGAGCTTGAGGATGGGGCGATCGTGAATCTCGGGTACGGCATGCCCGAGGGAATCGCGCGGGTCGCGGCCGAGCGCGGGTTACTCGCACGGATGACGCTGACGGTCGAAAGCGGTCCGATTGGGGGGATGCCGGCTGGTGGCTTGAGCTTCGGGGCTTCTCGCTTTCCGCAGGCGATTATCGACCAACCGGCCCAGTTCGATTTCTATGATGGCCGCGGGCTCGATTTCGCCGCCCTGGGGGCCGCGCAGATCGACTCCGCCGGAAACGTCAACGTCTGCAAGTTCGGAACGCGCTTCGCCGGTGTAGGGGGATTCGTCAATATTTCACAGACGGCCCGGCGGCTGGTCTTCTGTGGAACGCTGACCGCCGGTGGCCTTAAAGTGCAGATCGAAAATGGCCGGCTGCAGATCGAGCGCGAGGGAAGCATTCTGAAATTTGTGCGGCACGTCGAGCTGGTCGCTTTCAGTGCCGCTCGCAGTCGCGAAATCGGGCAGGAAGTTTTATACGTCACCGAGCGCGCTGTCTTCCGGCTCGCAGAAACGGGGCTCGAATTGATTGAAGTCGCCCCGGGAATCGACGTCGCGACTCAGATTCTTCCCTACATGGAATTCCATCCGCTCATTCGCGCGGTGCGCCCCATACCCGAGCACGTGTTTGCCGCCCCCTAGGTTGCAGCCGTTCAACGTTGCCGCAAACAGGCACTTGCAAAGAACGCTGGCAAGCCCTCGCGGCTCCCTTTGTCGCAATCACTTAGCGCCGACAGCCAGCGGCGACTGCTCGGAGGACATGAGGTAGGCCGCCAGGTCGCAGACCTGTTCATCAGACAACGTCTGGAACAGCCCCTCGGGCATCAGCGACGACTCGGTGTTTTTGGATTCTTCAATTTCTGAGCGTTCGACCACGATGCGCTCGTTCTGCGTTTCGAAGGTCAGAGTCTTTTCGGTCTTTTCGACGGCCAACCCGGTAACGACGCGGCCGCTCTTCAGGCTGACCACCGCCATTCGGAAATCAACGGCGACCGATGCGCTCGGGTCGAGGATATTCTCGAGCAGGTAATCGACATTCTTGCGATTTGAGCCCGTGAGGTCGGGTCCAACCACCTTCCCCTGGCCGTAGAGTACGTGACAGGTGGCGCACGTCTTGTTAAAGAGCGCCCGGCCGGCTGCCAGATTTCCCTGGCTCAACCGTTCGGCAGTCAGCAGCGTCTTGTAGCGCTCGATCAGTTTGCGCTTGTCGGCGGCCGTCACACGCGTTTCGCCCCAGACTTTGGTCAATGCGGCGGTGAGAGACTCGTCGTTGAAACTGCGAATCTGACGGGCATGATAGGCCGAGAGATCACTGCGGTTGATTTTGCCGACGGCCACGGCTTCGAGCAGTGCTTTGGCGTAAGCCGGTCGCGAAACCAGCGTATTGACGGCGATGACCCGCCCCTCGAGATTGAGTCCGCCGAAGGCTTCGAGAACGATCGCCGGCGTCTGGGGAACATCGAACGCCGCCAACCCGCGAATCGCATCGTTGACAATCACTTTGTCGCCAACAAGCTTGAGCAGCAGCGGCGGCACATCGTCGCCCCGGCTCTCGACAAGGGTTCGCAGGGCCTGGCGGCGGGCTTCGGGCTCGGCATTGCCGTTATCCGCAATTTCACGCAATTCGTCGAGTGCCCGACCGTCGCCAAAGACGACCGATACTTCGCGGGTCAGTGTTTGCACATCGGCGTCGGCACTCTTGGCCAGTCTCTGGGCGGCCGCGGACCACGCCTTAGGAACCGGAGCCTTGTGCCAGCCGCGCAAGGCCTGGCTCATTCCTGTGAGAATGTCGCGTTGCACCGCCGGGTCGTCGCTGGCCACCAGCCGTTCGACGAGTGAATTGACCGCATCAGGAAGCCGTTCGATTTCGAGAGTGAGGCGCCGTGCCGTGTTCTGACGCAGCACCGGAAACCGGCTGGTGGCTGCGAGACTGACCGCCCGGCCAGACTGATGCGCGACGGCCGGTTCGATGCCATACCAGAGCATCAGGGGCAGCTCGCGATCATGGGCGAATTCGTCTTTGGCCGAAAGTGCTTCGGCAATCGGCCAACGCTCTTCATATTCGAGCTTTTGCAGAGCCGAGGCCAGATAGACTTGAACCAGCCCCGACGCTTCGCGTGCCGCGAGTTTCTGAAGCCCCTCGACAGCAAGCGCCGACAGTTCGCCGCGATCGACGAGAAGCCGCACGGCCCACGCCCGAATATGCTCGTCATCATGTGCGAACCGCTCGACGAGCCACACGTCATCGAGGGCTCCGATCGCATTCAGGCACCATAAGCCCCGCAGCTTCTGCGAAATCGAGTATCTTCCATTGAACAATTCAAACAACAGGGCTCGGGCACCGGCCATATCGCGACCGCCGGCCGCGCGTTCCTGCAAAATTCGGCGCGCCTGACGGACGACCCAATCGTTGGGACGCACCTGTGCACGCACCAGATCGGCATCAGTCGCCAGCGATAAATCGAAGCCGAAGACGGGCTGGGGCTTGCCGAAGGTTACCTTGTAAATTCGTCCCGACGTGCGATGCACTCCGTCGTTTTCATGACATTCGCCGACATCGCTCCAATCGGCAAGATACACCCCCCCATCGGCGCCGTAGATCAGGTCAATGCCACGAAACCACGGATCGTCAAAGCGAAAAAGATCGGCGGCGTGTCGGGCGACGTATCCCGCGCCTGAGCGCTCGAGGCGATCGTTATTGAGTCGGTGCCCATGCAGGTTGACCGTAAAAACGGTGTTGTGGTACTGCTCGGGCCAGTTGCCTCCGAGATAGATCATCAGCCCCGAATGGGCATGGCCGCCGCCGGCCTTGTCAGTCGTGGCGCTCACCCCCTTGCGTATTTCGTGCCATTGTTCGCCTGTATCCCAGTGGAAGTGGTCGGCAGTCTGTTCGATTAACTGATAAAGGTGCTGATTGAAGTCGGTGCCGTACATCCGCCGGTAATGTGCCCCCGGCACGACGTGCCACAGATGGCCGATGACGGTATTAATGAAGAACATTTCGCCGTGGTCATCGTAATCGAATCCCCAGGCATTGGTCGTTCCGTGGGCGACCGCTTCAAAGATCTTGCGGGTGGGGTGATAGCGCCAGATGCCACAATTGATGGGAACCCGCTGCGACGGCGACGCCCCCGGTTTGCCCACAAGCGACGTCGCCAGAATTCCATGCCGGCCGTAAAGCCAGCCGTCGGGCCCCCATTTCAAACCATTGACGATATTGTGCCGGACGGCGCTGGCGTCCCACCCGTCGAGAACGACGATCGGCTTTCCGTCAGGAATGTCGTCATGATTCTCGTCAGGAATGAAAAGCAGGTGCGGCGCACACAGCGCCCACACACCTCCGAACCCGACTTCCACGCTGGTGAGCTTTTTCCCTTCGTCCCAGAAAACCGTCCGCTCGTCGAAATGTCCATCGCCGTCGGTGTCTTCGAGGATGACAATCCGGTCACACAGCTGGTCGCTGAAATTCACCTTGCTTTCGGAATAGGTATAATTTTCGGCGACCCACAGCCGCCCGCGCTCGTCGGTCGTGAGGGAGATCGGTTGCTGCACATCGGGCTCAGCGGCGAAGAGCGACACCTCGAACCCCTGGGGAACATGAATTTTCGCCAGCGCCTCTGCAGCTGAAAGGAACTTGTCTTTCGCTTCCTCAGTGTTGAAGACTTCGGGAAACGGCTTGCTGAGAACGGCGGCGGCATCTTCGGCCAACACTTCCTGCTTTTCAAATACGAGAATGTGCTGCCAGGGAAGCGTGCCAATTGTCTCTTTCCATTTCAGGTGAAATTCCGGCAGGCCGAGTTCCTTTTTCGCCTGAGCCTCGGTCATCTTGTGGACCAGCTTGATGGGGACGCTTTCGTCTTCCATGCGAAACTCGATAAGCACCACTCGGCCCCCGACCTTCATCGCTTTCGAGACTTCGAGCAGCATTTCGTACGGAAAAGCGAACTCGTGATAGACGTCGACAAACAGTGCCAGGTCGAGACTCGCCTCGGACAGCTTCGGCGATTTCTGGGTTCCTTTGACGAGTTCGACGTTTTTGATCTGCCGTTGCTTGAGCTTGACGCTCATCAAATCGAGCATTTCCTGTTGAACGTCGACGGCCATGACTTTGCCGTCATTGCCCACCTTCTCGGCCATCATCAACGTCAATCGACCGGTGCCGGCGCCGATGTCGGCCACGACCTGCCCCGGCTGAAGTTTGAGCTCGTCAATCATCTTGGACGAGGCTTCTTCCTTTTCGCGTTCGGGCCGTTCGAGCCAGTCGGCTCCCCCGTTTTCGTAACCCATGACATGGGCAATCTCGCGGCCCATGTAAAACTTACCGATTCCATTCGGGTCGTGATTTTGACGGACGACATAGCGCAGCGCCGGTTTTTTCACCGGCCGTCGGCTGACCTTTGTGTCTTTGGCCGCGGGAAGCGATTCGGCGGCCAGTGCGGGGCAGTCCAACCCGGTCAGACAAATGAGCATCAGTAAAACCATTCGCTGAACCGCGGCCCGTTGTCGGCATCGCGCTTCAAATTGCCAACCTGCAAACTTCAAGGTCATATCGGTCATTTGAGACACGCTCTCCGAAAACACGCCGGCCTTTTTCATCCGAACGTTCGGTTGTTTGCCGAATGCGGCTGGCAGGAATTTACAATCATGGCGCGACATTCATTGACGCCGGCACCAGCGGTGCGCCGCTTGCCGGATCGCGGCCGGCCCGCCGCATCATGGGCAACCACTCGTCAACCGGCGCCGGTATGGCATCTTCCACCAGCATATTGGGAATCTCGTGCAGAATGACAAATCGCAGCCGGCAGTCATTCGTGACGCAGATCAGCGCATCGCCATCGCGGATGAGCGGCGATCGGCACTTCGTACACACCAGAATCTTATCCAGCAATTTGGGATCGAACGACATGGCTAAAACCCCCGCGCCTGGCGAATATTGTCAAATGTCCGCAATTGATACCCCAGACCGACATAGTCGAGCAGCCGGCACAGCGCCCGGCAGGCGACTCCCAATCCGTCGGGCCCGCTGAACCCCCCGAACTGGCCGCCTCCCTTTAAATGCGGCTCCAGCTCCAGAAATACGCCCGGCAGCCCAAGCTTCTTCATCCGCTTGTCGACCGCAGTGAAGTTGTCGCGCAAGTCACGCAGAATGGCTTCGTGCCCGCTGTCTCCCCGATCGGCCGGCACAAAATTCTTCAGACGCTCTTCGTCAACAACTCCCGTCCACGCCAGGGCCGGGTCGATTTTGTAATCTTTGATGTGCAGATACCCGAGGTA
>JAYTRB010000485.1:0-2422 GCA_043746425.1 Planctomycetia bacterium | reverse complement strand
GGCTTACCCAGTTCTTTCATCAAGGCGCTGGCAGGAGAATTCCGGATCTGCAACTTGTAACGCTGAAATTTCAGAGGTTTGAGCACCGGGCCTTCACTGGCAGTCGATTTGTCGGGAGGTCGACCGCCGCGTCGAACGCGCTCGGCAAGTTCATGCATTTCGACCGTTCCACTCACGATGATCTTCCCGTGTTCGACGCGGGCCTCGAGTTCGGGAATGAGTTCCTTCCAGCGGTCGATAGCGGCGGTGGCCACCATTCCCTTATTGGAAGCATGGACCTGTTCGAGGGCCACTCGCTCGGGAATCGGTTGCAGGCGCACGCCGCGCGCCTGATCTATCCATACAAATGTCAGATCGAACTGCAAGAGCACAAGTGACAGCGCTTCGATGGCCGTCACGTCGGGCAGTACCGCGCCCCCCCACAAATCGTGCGGGACGAGATTGAGCCCTTCAATCTCCAAACTATATTTCTCGGCGAGCCGCGAGACCAAATCCGCGGGCCGATCGAGATCATTCCAGCTGAAGGTTATTCCCCGCGTCAATTCGGTACGCCGCGATTCGGCGATCGACAGGGTTTTGTCAGATAGTTCCTGATTTCGTAACTTAACAAGTGTTCGCAGCTTTCCCGCCGCGACCGACGGACCCAGATATACGGTATTGCCTGCGACTGTGGCTGCCGCGTGCGATTCGGCAGCGAGCCTTTCAAGAAACGCCATCAACGATTCATCGTCGGCATCGGCCGGATGGTCACTCGTCGGGTCGAGCCGGCGGTCAAGCAAAATCGAAACTCCTCGGATCTGCTCAAGCTGCCGCGCAATGGCGCGTAATCCACCACCGCTCCACTCGATCGAGATCGGCTGAGTAATTGCCGAGCGGAATTTTGAGCCCGTCACGAATTTCACCGGCGGTACTTCGGCCGCTGCGATCGACACCGCAGGCATTGACAGAAGAAAGGCTGCGACTAAACGCACAGGAATAGCAATACAATGGGAATGCAACCTCTCTGCCCAGTCTCCGACAGATACCAAAATGGATCCATGTCTGGCTGGCGGGGAGGGGCGCAAATTGGTTTGATTTTTGGAAAATGGCATATTCGCGCGTTGCCGCACCTGTGTAAGCAACTGTTCACCTCTTGCGCGTTTGCAGACTTTACGTTGCGCGAGGTGTTGAGCGGATTGGAATGAAGTCGCCCAGGCCATTATGCGAAGGTTGCCAAAACGGAGTTCCCCTCAAACCAGACGCGGATGAACGCCGACCGTCACGCCAGCGGAAGTGACCACGGAGCACGATAGTCGCAACGTGCCATCTGGCGGGCGGCGTCATCGTCAATCGTGCCAGAGACGGCATCGACTGCAATACTATGGCCCACGCGATAAGCGATGTTTCCCAAGTGGCACAGGGCGCTGGAAATGTGTCCTGTTTCGAGGCTGCAAACTGGAACATTTCGCGTCTTGATGCAATCGACGAAGTTTCGCAAATGCGGATCAAGCAGATCGCTGGGGCCGGCAGAAGCCGATTCCTTCTGGCCGTAAACCTTCCATCCGCCACGGTCGACGATCAGCGTGCCGCGATCACCGCAGAAGGCGACCGCCGCACTGCGGCCTTCCATACCGTGCGCACTCCACAGGCGATGTTCCCATGTGATCGTCTTGCCCGGATAGGCATAATTGACGAAGAGTGTGTCGGGGGTCTGCTGGTCGTCATCAAAATGATGCTTTCCGCCGACCGCAGCGACCTGATTCGGATACTCAACCGCAAGCCCCCAGCGGGCGATGTCGAGCAGATGCACACCCCAATTTCCAAGTTCGCCCGTGCCGTAATCCCAGAACCAGTGCCAGTTGTAATGAAATCGATTCGGATTGAACGGCCGCAGCGGGGCCGGACCGAGCCACAGGTTGTAGTCGATTCCGGCGGGCGGAACGACGTTCTTTTTGAAACCAATCGATTTTCGCTGGTGTACCGTCCACGCCTTTGCCAGATGCACGCTTCCCAGTTGGCCGCTCTGGACATATTCAATTGCCGACTTGAAATGCGCCCCCGAGCGCTGCTGCAAGCCCGATTGCACGACACGGCGATATCGCTGCGCAGCGGCGATCATTGCCGGGCCTTCTGCAAGTGAATGCGATATCGGCTTTTCGACGTAAACGTCTTTGCCTGCCTGGCAGGCGAGAATCGTCATCGGCGCGTGCCAATGATCGGGAGTGGCGATCACGACGGCGTCCAGTGATGAATCGTCGAGCAGCCGCCGAAAATCAGCGACCATGCGCGGCGCATGACCCTGCCGCGCTGTGACATCGCGCACCGCCTGAGGCAGCAGCCCCTCGTCGACATCGCACACTGCGGCGACTTCGACATCAGGGAAAGCGGCTAAGGACGTCGCCAATGACTTCCCCTGACTGCGGACGCCGATGACGCCGATCGA
>JAYTRB010000484.1:0-2799 GCA_043746425.1 Planctomycetia bacterium | reverse complement strand
TTTACTGCCAGCCGCTCGCAGTTGCCGAACACTTCGCGAATGGCGAGGCATTCTTCAATATCGCCCTGTTCGGTGGCCGTGGCGTGGCTGCTGAGAATGTCGATATCATTTGGTGAAATGCCGGCTCGTCCGAGTGCCAGCCGCATGCACTGCCCCTGCCGTTTGGCGTGCGGCAGTACAAAATCGGTCGCGTCCGAATTAATGGCATAGCCGGCGATTTCGCCGTAGATTTTCGCCCCCCGCCGCTGGGCGTCTTCCAATCGTTCGAGCACGCACAGGCAGCCCCCCTCGGCGACGACAATTCCATTGCGATTAAGATCGAAGGGCCGCGAGGCCAGGGCCGGTTCGGGATGACTGGCCAGGGCTCCCTGGCTCTTGAAGCTGGCGAAAATGCCAAATGTATGGATGCTCTCAGAGACCCCGCCTACGATTGCCATGTCAACTTCATCGAGACGGAGCATTTGTGCTCCCTGAATAAAGCCGATGTTTCCCGCAGCGCAGGCGGCGCCGATCGTATAATGCGGGCCGGTAATTCCCAGGCTGAGCGTCACCTCTCCTGCGGGGTTGTTGGCAACTGTCCGCGGATTGTGGTGGTGCGACCAGCAACTCGTGTCGTAATTGTATTTCGACAGCTCGAAAATCTCGTTTTCGGTCTCGACGTTACCGTGCTCGGTAATGCCGATGTACACCCCGACCCGGTCGCGATTGACCGTCGGCCAATCGAGGCCTGCATCGCGAACTGCCTCGTTGGCGCAAAAGATCGAAATTGACCCCGCTCGCGTTCCGCGCCTGACCTCTTTCTTCTTTTGATACCGCAGTTCGTCGTAGTCGCAAACCCCCGCCAGCACCGTACCCATGTACCGCGTTTCAAACGTGCTGACCCCCGAACGCCCCTCCAGGAGGTGGGCGCGAAATTCAGGCAGGCTGTTGCCGATCGGGCAGGTCAGGCCGACCCCGGTGATGACTATTCTATCTCTTAATTTCATGTCGATGGGCACCAACAATGCAGGTTAGCGGGTTCGGAATCGGCTGACAAGTGGCTCGCTCTGGCTGTCGCCCCAACACTCAATTCGTCTAAAACCGCTCTTGCGTCATTTTTGATCATGGCGATAATGTCCGCCGGTCGGAACGGTATTTTCTATGCCGGCTTCCTCTGCTCCCGTCTGTTTCGTCTGAATTTCAGACTCCCTCTTCCATCCGGAACCACAGGGATGTGGTGTCATACGTGTCAGGCCGATGTCGCGGCGATGGCGTCGCCCGACAACGAGCGTCTTTTCTGCACCTCGTGCAGCAGCGAAATGGCGCGCCTGGCCAGCGGTGCACCGCCCGAAGGTTCGCCAGCGGCACTGGCGGCTGCGAATCTCGCAGCCGCGGCGCAACCGTTGCGCGACCCGCGCGAACTCTTGGCCCGCTGGGCCCGCGAAGATGCCCTGGAGTCTCTCGATTTCGGCCCACCAGCGGCTCGCGAGACGAAAGAACCGCGCAAAGCCGTGCTGCGGTTTGACGGTTCGCATCCCGTGCTTTCCTCGCTTCCTCCCACATTTGTTGAACGAACACTCGCCCAAAATCCTGAACCGCCAGAACCGTCACCGCGGCCCGAGGCACGTCCGCTCGCGACGCAAGACATTATCATCCATCAGGCGCACGGGCCGAATCCCCCCCATTTTCAAAAGATGCCCGTCTCGTTAGCCGACAAGTCAACGAAGTGGGTTACCCTGGCCGGCCAGCTCTTTGCCTATCTGGGAGTGTGCGGACTGACGGTCGGAACCGTGCTCGTTTTAATGGGTTACTTCGGCGGCCCTGCAGCCTACGCCACCACCGGCTGGTTGATTACGACCGCCGGGCAGATGCTGCTGTTTCTCGGTGTCGTAACGCTCGTCTCGGGCGGCATGGAGCAAACCACTCAAGAAGTGGCGCGGCGTATCGACACCATCGGCGAACGCCTGGTGCGCATCGAACAGGCCGCGTGGAATGGCAAATCCGAAGCCCCGGCAGAAGCGGTTGAAACGCGCAAGTAAAGGGCAGGGGGGCGTGGCGCCAATTCCCGTCGCCCGTCCCATTTCCCATCGGCGCGTGCTGCGTAAAAAATACCGCCTTGCCCGCGAAGTCGCGCAATTACTCAATACGTCAGTTGAGACTCGCGCTTTCTCGCGCAAAGCCGCCAGACGAGTTTTTTTGAAGCGTTGCCATGTGCAGGCGCACTCTACGGCCGCCCGGGCGATTTGAGTTGATGTGGCTCAACGAGCAAGCCGTACATTTCGGGCCGACGATCGGCCAGTCGGTCGATTTCATGCTTTCTTGGAACGCGTATAATGTGCTTGCGACGCGATTTGACCGGGTCGATCTCGGCATAAAAAATTTCTTCACTCGTGCCCCGTGTTTCAGCCATGGTCTGGCCGCTCGGATCGACAATCTTGCTTCGGCCGATGAATTCAAACCCCCGCTCAGTACCAACGCGATTGACGGCAATGTAATAGACGGCATTCTCGAGCGCGCGGGCGTTGATCACACTGGCGGCGGTACACTCAGCTCCCGGAGGCCAATTGGTGGGCAGCGCGATCAGGTCGGCCCCTAGAATGGCAAGGGCCCGCGCCGCCTCGGGAAACGCGGCGTCATAACAGATATTCATTCCCACCTTCAACTCACCCGCGTGATGTACCGCGAACGACCGGTCGCCGTAGCTGGTGAACATGTCGATTCCCAGATACGGCAGATGCACTTTACGATAGCTGCCGATCACTCCCGTCGGGCCCATGAGAACCGCGGCATTGAAAATCTTCGCGCCGTCAGCCTCCAGCA
>JAYTRB010000483.1:0-2754 GCA_043746425.1 Planctomycetia bacterium | reverse complement strand
ACCTGGCTGTTTGTCGGCGGTGCTGCTTGAGGACTTCCGCTTCGTGCTTGTGGATGAAATCATCCAACTTCGCCTGCAGTGACTGACGTTTCACCTCATACTCCGCATGCGCTGTCGGATCGGGGGCGATGCCTAGCAGGGGCATTTCGCCCGGCGCGACGGAACTGGCGAAGACCCCGTGCAGGCCGTAGTAATCGCGCGTCGAAATCGGATCGTACTTATGATCGTGGCACCGCGCGCAACTGACCGAAAGCGCCATCGTGCCGCGCGTGACGACATCGATTCGGTCGTCGATTGTGTCATGGTTGTTCATGAATTGTCGGCCGACGGTCAGAAACCCGAGAGCGGCGAGCGTCTCTTTCTTCTCACCCAGGTCCAGTTGATCTGCCGCAAGTTGCTGGAGGAGGAACGTGTCGTAGGGCAGGTCATCATTGAACGCACGAATCACGTAATCGCGATACGTGAAGGCATAGGGGCTGTCGCTGCTGGCGTAGCGGGCCACGTCCAGCCAGTGACGGCCCCAGCGTTCGCCGTAATGCTGCGAGGCGAGCAAACGATCGACGACTCTCGCGAAAGCGTTTGGCGACTCGTCGGCCACGAAGGCCGCGACCTCTTCAGGTGTCGGCGGCAACCCGATCACGTCATACGTCGTCCGCCGGATCAATGTTCGTTTGTCTGCCCGATCAGCCGGCTGCATTCCCGCGAGTTCAAGTTTGGCGAGAATGAACGCGTCGACTGGTGTTTGCACCCAGGCCTGGTTGTTGACCGTTGGAACCGCAGGTCGCGTCACCGGCTGGAAGGCCCAGTGCGTGCGCGCACTGGCCTTGATCTTGTCGGCCTCGACGTCGGCCCGCGCCAGAGGTGCTCCCCGCTTCACCCAGGCTTCGAGATCGGCGATCTGGGCGTCGGTCAGCCGTTCGTCGCCCGGCGGCATGCGCAGGTCTTCATCTTTGTAGCGCACGGCCTTAACCAGCAGGCTCTTGTCGGGGTCGCCGATCACAAAGAGTTTGCCGGAATCGCCTCCCTTGAGCAGCCCCTCTGCACTGTCGAGCAGCAGACCTCCCTTCGTCTTCTGGCTTTCGCGGCTGTGGCACTGATAGCATCTGGCCGCGAGCAACGGGCGAATCTGCCGTTCGAAGAACTCGATTCCCTGGGCATCGCTCGCCTCTGGCGGAGCAGCGTGAAGCATGGCAGAGACAGCGGCCACCAGCCACAGCGCTCTCCACAGTCGACTCGCATTGCTCAAGGTCGCTGGTCGCACAGAGTTCCTCCTCACCGCGGAATGTCTCCTTATGGTCGCTAGCCGGGATGTCAGGCAAGCAGTTCTTTCACCACGTCGCCGTAAACGTCGGTGAGACGAAAGTCGCGGCTGGCATGGCGGTAGGTCAGCCGGGTGTGATCGAAACCGAGCAGGTGCAGAATTGTGGCGTGCAGGTCGTGGACATGGACCTTCTGTTCGACCGCCCGAAAGCCAAATTCGTCAGTACTGCCATGCACGTATCCCCCCTTGACGCCGCCGCCCGCCAGCCACGTGGTGAAACCGTGATGGTTGTGGTCGCGGCCGTTGCCCCGCGTGTTGTTGGGCAGGCCCATCGTCACTTCCACGGTCGGGGTGCGGCCGAACTCTCCTCCCCAGATGACGAGCGTGTCGTCGAGCATGCCCCGCTGTTTGAGGTCTTTCAGCAAGGCGCCGATCGCTTGATCGCACTGCCTGGCCATTGTGCGGTGGCCGGCTTCCAGGTCCTGGTGGTGGTCCCAATCGCTGCCAACCCAGGCCTGCACGAAACGGACTCCCCGCTCAACCAGTCGGCGCGCAATCAAAATCTGCCGGGCCTCGGCTCCCTCGCCGTACATTTGGCGAATCGAATCGGGCTCGCGGCTGATGTCGAACGCCTCTGTTGCTTCCAGTTGCATGCGCGCGGCCAACTCAAACGACTCAATGCGCGCATCGATCTGCGCGTTCTTGTCGCGCTCATGGCGGTGACCTTCATTGAGTTCCCGCAACAGTTCGAGTTGCCGGCACTGGTCGGCGCTCGACACACGCTGGTGCGTGGTGTTCTCAATCAGTTTTTCGATCTTCGTATGGCGGGTGTCGATGTAGGTTCCTTGATAAGCGCCCGGCAGAAATCCCGCCCGCCAGTTTTGGGCACCGCCGTTGCCGGGGTATCCACCGGGACGCAGGGCGACAAACCCCGGAAGGTTTTGGTTCTCACTCCCCAAACCATACGTCACCCACGAACCGAGACTGGGCCGGATCAATCGCGAATCTCCGCAGTTCATGAGCAGGATCGACGGGATGTGGTTGGGCACATCGGCCTGCATCGAACGGATGACCGCAATGTCGTCGATGCACTCGCCGACGTGCGAAAAAATCTCGCTGACTTCGATTCCGCTCTGACCGTAACGTTGGAACTTGAAGGGCGACCTGAAAACAGTCCCCGTGCGGCGTTCGGTGACCAGGTGCATGCTCTCGGGAAGTTCCTGGCCGTGATATTGGTCGAGAGCCGGCTTGGGGTCGAAGGTATCGACGTGCGATGGCCCGCCGCTCAAAAACAGGTGAATCACACGTTGGGCCTGGGGGGCAAAGTGCGGCTTGGCCCCGGCCAACCGGCCCGGCACCGGGGGCACGCCGAGGCTGCTGGCCGGGCGCGGCGTCTCGCCGAACGCGTCGTTCATGACGCCTGCCAGTGCCAGCCCACCGATGCCCATGCCACCCCGGCAGAGCAGTTCGCGGCGGGTCAGCAAGGGGGCCCC
>JAYTRB010000482.1:0-4401 GCA_043746425.1 Planctomycetia bacterium | reverse complement strand
TTCAGGGCTGATGGGCATCACCATGAAGGGGCACGACATTTTTGAAGGGCGGCCTGTCATCGATCGCGTCCGATATGGTTCGCCGGCCCATCAGGCCGGTCTTCACGACGGAGATGCCATCCTGGAACTCGACGGACATGTGGTTGAGCGGCAGGCTCAGATCCGCCATGTCATGGGAAATAAATACGCCGGTGACCTGGTGAAGATCAAAATCAAGCGCGGGGCAGACGAACTCATGCGCGAGATGACGCTGGTTGAGAAGCTCGTTCCCTATGAATCGGCGTTTCTGGGCATTCTTCCTGTGCGTGACGGCGTTAGCCGACCGCAACCCGGCGTCGGCATCCGCTTCGTCATTGCAGAGAGTCCCGCTGCAAAAGCCGGTCTCGACCGCGGCCAGCGAGTCCTCAAAATCAACGACGTAGAAGTCTCTTCGGCCGCAGCGCTTCTCGATGTGGTCAGTCGCCTTCGCCCTGGCGAAAAGGCGCGTCTCACAGTTCAGGACGGAACACAACAAAAGGAACTCGAATTGCAGCTCGGGTCGTTGCCGTCGACCGTCCCGCTCGATCTGCGACCCTCACCGATTGTTCCGCGAGAGAAAGAACTGGCCGACAAAGATTTGAAGATTGGCCGCTTCACCGAAAAAATGCCGGCGCATGAGCACGAATACTGGGCGTACGTTCCCGAAGACTACAATCCCGAGTTTAAATACGGCATGATCGTGTGGCTGCACCCGGCGGGCGACACCATGGAAGCCGCCATGATGAAAAGCTGGCAGACGTTGTGCGACGAACGCGGTTTGATTCTTCTGGCGCCCAAGGCCGGGCAGATCGCCGGCTGGATCCCTGACGAGACCGAATTCATCAAAGACGCTGTCGAGCAATTCCTCGAAAAGTATTCGATCGATCGCCTGCGGGTCGTGCTGCACGGGTATGGCACTTCGGGAGGTGGGTTTGCCTACCAGATGGCGTTCAAGCACCGGCAGCTTTTCAAGGGTGTCTCAGCTGTGGCGGCCCCGATGATGACGCCTCCACCAGATAATGAGCCTGATTTCCGTCTACAATTCCATTTCGTCTGCGGCGACAACGACCCACTCTACCGCGGCGTACAGGCTACCGCGAAGGGTTTGCGCGAAATGAAATTCCCCGTCGTTGAGACGACGATCGACGGTGGCGGACACAAATATCCGGCCGGCGATTACCTCACTGAAATCGCCATATGGGTCGATTCGCTCGATCGGATCTGACAGCGCGCCGCAGCCTCGGCACGAACTCTGGTACAAGCGGCATTCTGCACCGCCGTCGATGACCCCCGTGAGCGGTGCCGGCAACTGAGCGTGCATTGCCGGTATCAACCGGGCCGTACTGCGTAATTTGGCTGCTCGATCGAACAACGCGCTGCGACACCCGCACCGCAGGCGCGCTCACCTCTCGACACGACTGATGAACCCTGCCAGAAAACCGAATGCCTCAGCGGGTGCAAAATTCCCGCTGAGACGATTCGGCGATAGTCGATTTCAGCCTTGCCCGCAGGTTCGCGGGCAAGGGCAGGGCAACTACTTGGCGCTCATCGTCACTCCGGGCCAGTCGTCCGTGCGAAACGGCGTCAGTGGCAGACCGGCCTTGCTGTACATATTGACGACCGGGTTGTCGGCCCAACCGTAACGGACAGCGGCCGGTTTATCAATCATATCGCTCGAGACTTCGATTCGCCCATCGGGCAGAATCGCGGCCTTCGCCCACACAAATGTTTTGTCTTCGCCCGCAATGGCAAAGCCCCGCGGCTCTTTGACGTCAAACGGGCGCCAACCGCCGTCGACATGATCGAAGGCCAAGATGACTTTATTCCCCTGCTTTTCCATCGATTTGTACTGCGGGCTGTGATATGCAATCTTAATGCCATATTCCTTCGCCAGCGCCCACCGTGCCAGCCGCTGGCCGACTACCACCTTGTTCATGGGGTGAATGTCTTTTCCTTCTCCAATGTCGATAATCACCGCTTCCCCCGTGTGCGGCAGCTTCGACATCGTCATCGTCTGCGCTTCACGCAATTCAGCCCAGGAACTGTCTCCCGGCTCAGGCCTTTCGGCGTTGTAATCGGCCAGTTGCACCCAGTAGAACGGGAAGTCTCCCTGGCCCCAATCGTCGCGCCAGTTTTTGATCATCAACGGAAACAGGTCGCGGTATTGATAGGCCCGGCCCGCGTTCGACTCTCCCTGGTACCAGATTGTCCCGCGGATTCCGTAGCCCAAATGCGACTTGAGAACCCCGTTATAAATATTCGCCGGGCGGCTGTTACCCGACATGGCGTTTCCCAGATCTTTAAACTGCTTTTTCTGCTCATCCGAAAGGTCGGTCTTCTTTGAAAGCTCGGCGAATTGCCCTTCCATCTGCGTCCAGCGATCCATAAGCGGTTTGAACTTCTCGTCGGCGGAAAGCAAATCGCGACGAATCCACGATTCACAGGCAGAGCCTCCCCAGGCGTTGTTGATGAGTCCTACCGGCACGTCAAGTGTCTGCTGCAACTGGCGGCCGAAGAAATATCCCACGGCCGAGAAGTTTCCGACGGTGTCGGGTGTACAAACCATCCAATTCGTATTGTGTGTCCAAATCGGTTCCTGTGTTCCCACGTTCGGAAAATTGATCATCCGGATCTTCGGCTGCTTCGCTGTTTCGCGCTCGAGATCGGAATCGTTCGAGAGGTTTACAGTCCACCACATGTTCGACTGGCCCGAGCAGATCCAGACTTCGCCGACGAGGACGTCGTCAAATTTGACAGTATTGTTTCCCTGAACGGCCAATGAGTATGGACCGCCGACGGGCAGCGCGTCGAGCATCACTTGCCATTTGCCGTCGGCGCCGACGGTGACTTGATGACGCTGCTTGTCGATCGTCACCGTAACGGCTTCACCAGCCGCGCCCAGACCCCAGACTTTGTTCTTCTGGCCCTGTTGCAAGACCATGTGATTGCCGAAAACGTTTGGCAGCTTGACATCGGCTTGTGCCGCGCCTCCTGCAAGCGTGACGAACGCGACTCCAGCCAGTACCAAGCTCTGAAACGTCACCCAGAAAGTTCTTCGCATCGAACGTGCTCCTAATTTTGTGGTATCAATCTCGGTCTGAAGCCAACTCGGACCATCCTCCCCTTTTTTGTCGACCGAGCGGGGGATATGGTCGCGCATTATAGAGAAGTTCTCTGACAGAGAGAAACCATCCCGACAGAGTGCCGTTCAGCGATCGCTCGCCGGCGAAAGCGCTCTTCAATTCGCCTTCTCGCGCAAATACTGCCAGCGACCGTTGCTGGCGAAACGACAACTCGAATTCGGCAGGATGAATCGTGTAACCCCTATCAGGAACCGGCATCCAAATGGGGCCGTTGGCGTCTGGATACCATTGGACGCCTGAAATCGTTGATTGAAGTTCATGCGTCGGAGACTTGATATGTTCAAATCTTCTTCAAAGGGTTCGTTCCTTCCCTGCGTTATCGCAGTCGCATTGGCATGCGTTCTGGCAGGCACAGGGAACGCTGAAATCCGTCGAAAGCCGGGCGTGGGCCCCCCCCGCAATCCGTCGGAGCCGGCGAAGGATTCAAAGTCTTCAAAGGATGCACGAAATGCGAAGACTGCGATTTCCGATGACGATATGGCCGACGATGATTCGATGACGATAAAAGCCAGCGCGAAGGACAAGAAGAAGACCGCAAAAAAGACATCAAAAGAGCCCAATGCCGTGAAAGGGAAGCCATCGCGGCAAAGGGTCACGGGGCAGACACTGGGCTCGGGAATCGTCGCGTCGGGCGGAGGCATTTCAGGCGAGACCTGAACAGACGAGGATCCCGCCGGGGGCGGGATGAACTTCAGACGGGGTGGCTTTGGCGCGGCTGGTCGGCCGGCACGCACGGCGATCGGTCAGGACGGGGGAGCCGGCCCGCCAATGGGTGGGATTAAGATCACTCCTCCGGGGCCAACGGTGAATCCCGTGAGCCCTCCTCCGGGCGGCTGAACTTGAACGGCCTGCGCCAGTATTGTCGGCCCACCGTGCACGGCTCCCCTTTTTGAGTTCGTTCGGTTACCGTGAATGCTGACTTACACACGGAGTCCCGAATGAGCTCGACGGTCGCTGTCGGTGGAATTGTGCTGTGCGGGGGAAAAAGCTCGCGCATGGGAAGACCGAAGGCCTGGCTGCCGTTCGGACCAGAAGTCATGCTGCAGCGTGTCGTGCGGCTCCTTTCAGAAGTCGTTTCGCCGATCGTCGTCGTGGCCGCCAAGGCTCAGAAACTTCCAGAACTCCCGGCTGGCGTCGAGATTGCCCGCGACGAGCACGAGGCGCTGGGGCCGCTGGCAGGATTAGCGGCAGGAATCGCTGCCTTGGGCGACAGGGCGCAAGCTGTATATGTCTCGTCGTG
>JAYTRB010000481.1:0-19009 GCA_043746425.1 Planctomycetia bacterium | reverse complement strand
ACGACGGACGCCCGAAACTCGATCGTTTCGACTCCCGACTCGCCAAGAATCTTGCCGACCTCGTGGCGGCTCCGCAGGTGCGGCGAAAGTCCAGGGGCTGTGTCGTCTCCCAATCCACCCAGATAAATGATGCGGCGAATGCCAGACTTTTTTGCGGCCTGGGCAAAGTTTATTGCCGCCTGTCGGTCTTCCTTCTCGAAATCCTTCGCCCCAGACATCAAGTGGACGAGGTAATATGCGGTGTCGACGCCATGCAACGCGTCCTTCAGCGAAGAGGGATCGCGCACGTCACCCTGCACGATCTGGGTGCCGGGGCCCACACGATCGCGCATCTTCTGCGGGCTGCGGACCAGACAGCGGAGCCTCACACGCTGTTTTTCCAGCAGCGGGACCAACCGGCCGCCAACATAGCCGCTGCCCCCCAGCAGCAGGATGACGGGAACATTTGATTCTTCAAGAGGTTCCGGTTCCAGAGGCGACATTTTTTAACCTGTTTCCCGGTTGGGAACCCGTTTGCATTGCGGATACTATTGAAATGGGACCGTCTACCGTTTTCCAAACCACAGCCCACAGCTGGCTGGGGGAATCGAGGTTGCACATGTTGTCGCTGCGAAAGCCGTCACCTGAGTCCATTCGCCAGATTCTGAAGGTTCAGTCCAAGCTCGATTTTACCTACTCGGCCATCGGTGCGACAGCAGGGACGCCTCCCGCCGATTACGTCGTCGATCACACACGGATCAAGCTGGGCGAGGGGGAACCGGTATTCCTGGCTGCGATTGCCGCCCTGCAGCGGTGGGAACAATTTCGGCTGGGCTGGCTCGAGGCCTGGTCGCCTGAGACACCGATCCGAACCGGCGAAGTCGTAGCCGTGGTCGCGCGGGCCCTCGGCGTGTGGTGGCTGAACGCTTGCCGAATTGTGTACATTATCGACGAATCAGGACCCATCACAAAGTTCGGCTTCGCCTACGGTACCTTACCCGTACACGCAGGGGCTGGCGAAGAGCGATTCCTGATCGAGTGGAATCATGCCGATAACAGTGTCTGGTACGACATTCTTGCTTTCTCGCAGCCAAGACACATCCTGGTTCGTCTGGCCTATTCGCTGTTTCGTCACACCCAGAAGCGCTTCGGAAGGGATTCCGCCTTGGCCGTGCTGCGGGCCGTCGGCAGCAAAGCCCCCTTGGCAACCCGTTGATCGTGTGGACCGACGCCCACAGACGACTGAGCGCGAGTTGAGTGGCGTGATTTATTCCGCCTTTTTTGTGAAGCGATTATTCCGATGCCCCTTGAAACATACTGCCCCCGAGGCTGCGCTGCCAGTCGAAGGGAGCCGGCTTCGATCATCATTTAACAAAGCCTGTCGAAGGCAATACTTTGAAGGCACTGTTTGCGGATCTGAATTCCAAAAGAAACGCCCCGGCGTCTTAGCCCTAAATGGTTGCTGCCCCTGCGCTGGAGCGGCTGCTTGCAGCTCGATCGTCAGCGAAAGCAGGGTGGCCAAGTGTTGGAGTTTGAATCAGCTTTTGGGGAGGGCCGCCCATTCGTCTCCATTGTCCTCATCGGCCAAAAGGTTGTCGAGGTATTGGGCGGCCTCCGCCGAACTCCAGTCGAATTCAGCGGCGATGTCAGCGGCTATCAGATTCGATGCGACGACGTGCATGGTGAACTCCTTTATTGGGGCGAGAACTTTCGCAAGAGAATGATTTGACGATTGAGACTCCGTTCAAAAGTCGCAACGGAAAACCTATCAAGCAAATCGTGTGCCAGAACTTGTCAGAAGAGCATTCGGTGGCACGATCCGTCATGTTCCACCGCGTGAGTTACGACTTCTGATGACCACGGCAATGATCGTTCTGGGCTTTCCCAACAAGGTGGAATTCTACCAGTTCGTGATGCGGCGATGGGCAGTCCTCAACGGCCATTCAGTCGAAGTCGGGCTGATCCTGCACATGATTGCCAACAGTCGAGCGCGGATAGAGTATGTGGAAGTCCGGCAAAGTTGCGAACTTGGCGGAGATTCGGTTCAGAATTGACCAGTATGATTCTATGTGAGCCAGGAATTGGGGAATAAAGAGCAGGTTTGTGGGTTGAAATGTTGGCTGCTGTCAATTGGCACGCCACCTGCTCTCTCAGGTTTTGTATTGCACATTCAACCTGGAGTTCGTGCCATGCAACTTACTCTCTCCGTCGCCGATGGTGGCGACAAAACCCCGTTTGTCATTGAGATTCCCAACAATCCACGTCTTGAATCAGAGGTTCTGATCGGTCGTGCCAATGATTGCGACTTGCAGATCTTGAAATCATTTGTGAGTCGACACCATTGCGGAATCGTGATCGCAACGGGGGAGCACTCGGTGCGCATCCGTGATCTTGGGAGTCGCAACGGCACTTTCGTCAATGACTCGCGTGTTATTGGGCTGTGTAACGTCGAAGACGGCGACATGCTCACGGTGGGATTTTTGCCACTGCGGATCGAAATCTCGGAGAGCTCTTCTGCGGAGGATCGGGTCGTCGCCCGACATCGCGCGGCGTGTAATACCAAGCCGCGGCAGATGGATCTGGGGGCTATGCGAGGCGATGACAATTGATCAACTGCCGATTGACCCGACAGGCGCGACTCCGGAGTCATGCGAGAGACCACGTTCGTTTGATTTGCGCTCGGATGAATTCTCTCTTCTGTCGCGAGCCGCGGGGTCTGGCGGATGGGGCTATTCCACAGGCTGGTCGGCCTCGGAGATCGCGAAAGATCGTTGAATTACCATCGGCCTGTCATTCGATGTAAATATCTTTGCATTTTCTGCCGCGGAAAGTGATCTTGGACATTTCCAAGCGACAGGTATAATCCGCCCCCTCACTTCCTCTCATCTCTTCACCACAATTCATTTCGGCGCCGGTCACTCAGAGCAGGTCCAGGGCAGGGTAGTTCCTCGGCTCGGCCCTTTCTCGGCAGTGCGGTGCACGTGCAACAAGTGCATCATTTCGCAGACAAGACGTCGCGCGAATGGCTGCCCGTTTTCCTTCGTCGGCTGATTCGTCCGCCGGTTTGGATCCTGGCCCTGTTCGCGGTCTGCCTCGGATCAGAGGCACCAGGACCAGCCCCTGCGCCGACGGTGCGGATACGGGTCGAATGGTCTGGAGCCGCAGGAGCGCTCTGGAGCGGCCGTCTGGAGATTCACGGTGGTCGCCTCGCGCGACCGCAATCGTTCGCTTCGGCTGGCGACGACGCAGGATCGATTGCGATCGAGGGCGAAATTCTGGCCATCCGTCGGCGATCTCCCAGGCCGATTGATGGATTCGAAGTCAGCGTGACGGCTCATCAAGAAGCTTGGCTGGAGCTCGAATTGCACGATGAACACGATGGTCCGCAAGTGCCGATCCAACTTTCGCTGGCCGATTGTTTTCACAAATCGCGAGTCTTTGCAGCCGAGGCCAGTCGTCCACGCGTGGTGATTCGCCGTGCTCCCGGGGACTCACTGGATGTGCATTTTGACCGGCCCCACCTCGTGTTCAATGCGGCAGAAGCGTTTCGCTTTGCCGTCGCGCTCAATCTGCTGGAAAATCGCGACAAGCTCGGCAAGCCTGTTAAAGCGACTCTGAAATGGAAATTGACACCTGCCGTGGGAAGCCGAATCGTTGTCGAAGGATCAGCCGCGATTGCGGCTCGAGTCAACGCAGCCACTCCCGCCGAAGTGCCACTGGAAGTGCGAATGCCAAATGAGGAAGGAGTCTACAATCTGCGGCTGGCAGCGACAGGGCGTGGTTTCACGGATGTTGAGCGGGTTGTACAACTGGTTGTCTTCAATGCCGTCCGCAGCGACCCGGCCAATCGGACGCAGCAACCTGAGAAGCGCAGCGCGCCCTTAGAGGTTACGGCACGCCGCCGCCTCGTCGGTCGCTACCTGCATAGACCGGAAATGGCGCCGAATGCAGGCGTCACACCGAGTTTGGGCGCGAGCGAACACCGCGATAGTGACGATTGGCAGACATTCCTCGGGGCGGGGCGGCGGCTCATCGAGACCCTGCACTCTGAAGAGCAATCGGGCCTGCTCATGGCAGTACTTGCCGAGGGCGCGACGATTTACCCCAGCCAGTTCGTCGAGCCGTCATTACGGTTCGACAATGGCAGGCAGGCCCCGAACGGACAGGATCCGGTGACGAAAGATGTATTTGAGCTTGTCCTTCGACTATGCGATCGCGCGGGATTAGCCGTGATTCCTGAGTTGCAATTCGACGCGCCGCTCCCCGCGCTTGAACGCATGCTGATCGAGCCCGACGATTCCTCGGAAGATCTGCAACTCCTCAACGATGAAGGCCGGACACCGGCCGAAACAGATGCCGCGCCGGGCCGATTGCCCGCTTATTACAATGTTCTTTCCCCCCGCGTGCAGCAGGCAGTTCTCGATGTGGTCCACGAGCTGATCGAACGCTACGCTGGCCATCCTTCACTGGCGGGCGTAGCATTTGAATTGAGCCCTCATTCATTTCTTCAGCTTCCCGGAATTGAATGGGGGTACGACCGCGAAACGATTCACCGTTTTGAGCAGGTGACGGGAATTCGCGTTCCGCGCGGCGAAGGAAAAGAAGGGCGGCAGCAAGTTTATCGGTTTCTGACGACGACCGCCCGCCGCGAGTGGATCCGCTTTCGTTGCAGCGAAGTCGCTCGTTTCCATCAGAAGTTGGCAGAATTGGTGACGATGGCCAACTCTGAGGCACGGGTGATTTTTTCGGGACACTTAAACATACTCGGCGAATCAGCTGCTGAAACCGCAGTGATCGAGGCCGTTCGCGCTGCAGGAAATCCGGTTGCGTTGCTTCACGGACAAGGGCTTGATTTCTCGCTCGCTCCGTATGCGAACGAGCGCAACATTACAGTCGCGCGACCTCTGATTCACAACGATACCGCCGACACACCCGGCCGCGCCGCGTATGCCACACTCAATAGCAGCCCGGCGATCGACGCGGCGTATCGGCATAGCGGCCGAGGAGGATTAATCTACTCAACGGCGAGTGTATCGCATGGGCGAGAAGTGAATACGGGCCGCGTCGGCTCAGAATCGGCCGCTGCGCCACAGGCATTCTCGCACCTGGAAACGGCCGCCCGGCGATACGCCCACCTCCTGGCGACGCTGGATGCGCGAGTCATCTTTGATGATAGTCCGGGGCTGCCGATGCCTCCTGACGCCACGGCCGGGCGCATATTCATGCGGACGATTGCCAGTTTGCCAGACGTCGCGTTCCGATTCACCGGCCCGCAGGTGCAACCGATCGTCATTCGCGCCGCGCATAGCGGCAACGCCACCTGGCTGTACGCCGTCAATGACTCGTCGCTCGCAGTCAAGGTCGAAATGATCCTGGACTGTCCGGCGACGACAACGTGCCTCAGGCTCGATTCGGGAAAACCGTTGGCTCTCGAGCCTGGAGAGGGAGCAGCGAAGCCTCGACTGCGCCTGGAACTATCGGGTCATGGCCTGTTCGCTTGCCGGTTCGATCGCCCGGATGTTGAAGTGCGCGAGACAGGACTAAAGCTGTCGGACGGACTGCTGGATGATATGCACCAGCGGATTGACCTCTTGAGCCGGCGGATGAATTCAGTGATGAATCTCGCGCGGGCCGGAGCGAATTCGCTGCCAAATCCGGGGTTTGAACAGCCGGGAGCCGGAGCAAGTGAGCTGCCCGGCTGGGGGCTCTCGGTCACGACAGCCGACTGGGCGCTCGATGAGGACAATCCACGTTCGGGGCAAAGGTCGCTGCAGCTTTCGGCCGCGGGGGGAGAGTCAACGCTGAAAAGCCCCGATCTACAGCTCCAGGGAACCAGGTACGTGACGATGTCGCTGTGGATGCGTAGCAACAAATCGACTGCGGGGGTACAGATGCTGTTCGACGCCAATCTCGACGGAGATGCGTTTCGACGGGAGGCCCTTGTCGAGGTGGGAAAGAGCTGGAAACGGCACCAGTTCCGGGTCGACGACCTGCCGCCGGGCCGTCTACAGAACGCCCGCCTGCAAGTGAAGCCAGTCGATTCGTGCAAGCTTTGGATTGATGACGTCGAGATCGACGCGCAACCCTTCGGTGCCGACGATGTCCGCCAGTTGACGAAGACGCTTTCATCCGTCAAGCTGGCCTGTAAGGAAGGACGATACGCCGATTGCCAGCGCTTGCTTGAAGGCTATTGGGGACAACTTCTCATCGCAGACCCGGTCGCAGCACCGGCGGTTGCTCCGGATGTTGCTCCGGATGTTGCGCCATCGCGACACGGACTAGGAGACCGCATGCGAAAAATATTTCGACGATGAGGCGTTCCAGACACGGCACGCGCGGCACGAGTTTGTAAAATCGTCGTGCCCGCTGCCTCATCGACCGTCGAAACGGTCGCGGATTTTCCCGGGCCGGCCAGCGGCAGGAATCAAAACGACGAACGACGAATGGCACCCAAAAAAAATCTGTCAGTGCTCCATTTTTTGCGGAGCCTTCATTTCACTGAATAACAAGCAGCGCCGGTCTATTTTTATTCTCTGCCGCATTGAAAGCCGCTGCGAAGCACACAGGATTCGATCGTCAATCGTTCAATATGGCCAAATCTCTTGCAGAATACGTCGACTGGCTCGACGATCGGAAGTTGTTGTGGCCTGCCGCACCTCAGCCTGTTCCCCCCAAGGCGACTCCTTTTCTGAAGCCACTCACGGGAATTCGGGCCGTCACCTGGGGAGTCTATGGAACGCTGTTGAACATCGCCGAAGGTCGACTGTTGCCGCTGCACCCTGACCTGCTGTGCATGGAGGTGGCCCTCGACAAGACGATTCGTGAATTCAATATGTGGCACAGCATGTCACGCAAGCCCGGTGCCCCCTGGGAATATATGTTTCAGCAGTATAAGAACCTTGTCGAAGACACCCAGCTCGCGGCCAGTCCGCATCCCGGCGAGGCTTCAGAAGTCGATTCCGCACACATTTGGCGGGTGCTCATCGAGCGGCTGGGAAAAAAGGAATTCGCCTGGGACGAAATGTTCTATGGTGATGTCGAAGAGTTCAGTGAAAAAGTCGCCTGGTTCTTTCACGCGGCACTCCAAGGGGCAGGTGCGGCCCCTAATGCGCTCTTGGCGCTGCAGCACGTGCGGCAGGCCGGGTGCGAGCAGGGGCTCGTAGGCGACGGCCAGTGCTTTACGCTATGGCAACTCTCGCGAGCCTTGAAGTCGCAGGGCGCGGTTCCCCCGCTCACGCGGCTGTTCACGACAGGCTGCGTCAGCCTGTCGTTTCAGTTTGGCGTCCGGCAACCAGCCGACACGCTATTCGAGGCCTGCCTGGAACGGTTGTCTCATCTGGGAATCGCGCCCGGTGAAGTGCTGCACATTGCCCCAAAATTGCACGAGGAATTGAATCCGGCCAAAAGGCTGGGGTTACGCACCGCTTTGTACGCGGGAGACGCGGCGAGCCTCAAAGCGACTGCCGCCGAGGTTAACGATCCGGAATTACGCCCCGACCGAATCTTGACCGATCTCCGGCAAATCCGTCAAATAGTAAAGAACGACTGACGCTGGCCTTCGATGGGAATCCTTGCAACATGCCTCCTCCCGCACTCTATGATCTCAGCACGATTGATTTCAGCCGCCCTGTCTTTGACATCGAGGCCATTCGCCGCATCAATCCGCAACGCAATCAAATGGAGCAACTCTCGGCGATCGTGTACGTCGATACGGTCAATCACGGGCTGGTCGGCTACAAAGATCTCACCGAAAATGAGTTCTGGGTTCCAGGGCACATGCCTGGCTTTCCGCTGATGCCGGGAGTGGTGATGTGCGAAGCCGCAGCCCAGCTCGCAGGTTTCTACGCCCGTAAGTATGATTTGCTGGGAGGCGATTTTGTGGGTTTCGGCGGAATGGATGAAATTCGGTTTCGACAACCGGTATTTCCCAATTGCCGGCTGGTACTCATGGCCCGCATGATGGACCTGCGTCCCAATCGTCGCGCCCGGTTCGATTTTCAGGGCTCCGTGAACAATCAAATGGTTTTCAGCGGCAATATGATTGGCGTTCCCATATCCCGCGACAAAGGTTTGAACCTTTCCAATTGAGCCGGTTCAGCCCGCACAAAGAAACTCCCCTCGCGAATGACTGACGAGATTCTAGCTCTGAATGACGAAGCGGCGGGTACTCTCGCGTGTCCGGCGCCAGGCCCGATCGCGGCGCAGCTCCCGGATCTGCGTCCCTATTTTCTAACACTGCGCGACATTCCGCCGGCGCCGCTGAATCTGGCAGAGTTGTTCGGCAACGATCAACCCGTCGAGGTCGAAGTCGGCACCGGGCGCGGGTTGTTTTTGGTCAACGCCGGTTCGATGCTTCCCGGCACCAACTTTGTAGGAGTCGAAAATGACTTCAAGGAAGCGCGGCGGGGAGCGCGACGATTGCAGAAGCGAGCGTTGGGTAATGTTCGCGTCCTGGGGGCCGATGCGCGGATTGTGTTGTCGAAGTACCTGGGCGATGCCGCCGCCGCCGCCTTCCATGTCTATTTCCCCGATCCGTGGTGGAAGCGCCGGCACCAGAAGCGTCGAATTTTCAATCCAGAATTTCTAGTACAGGTGGCCCGCATTCTGAAGCCCGGCGGACTGCTCCACGCCTGGACTGATGTTGAAGAATACTTTCGCGTCATTACCGACCTCGTTGTCGACAACCCCGCATTTGTCGCGCTGCCACCTCCGGAAGAACGGCCGGCACAACACGACATGGATTACCTCACGAGCTTCGAGCGCAAGAAACGCAAGCTGGGGCTGCCGATTTTCCGGGCGCGATGGCAGCGCCGGAACCTGTCATGAGCACGTCGCAGCCCGCAGTCGGCTGGCGATGAAGTCACCGCAGCGGCTGCGGTTCATGAATGGCCATCCGTACGCAGACAGAGTGCTACAATCACCGAAAAAGTGAGGCTGGCTTTCGAGGATGGCATGAGCACCCCCATTCAAATTGGACGCAGATACAACGAGTGGCGGTTCCTCGCGATGATCGGTCTGGCCGCAGGTCTGTTCGCCTGTGGAACCGCGCTGCTGATCGTGAATCATCGCTCGGCCCTTCCCGTGTTCATTTCAGCTGGCGTCGCTGCGCTCGTCGCAGGCATGCTGGCTGTCACCATCAGGCGAAGTCGGTTCCAAGTAACGATAGCATCCGCCGGTTTCCTCGTGGGAAACGGCCAGAGCGAGCGCGAATTTCACGACGATCAGGTTATTTGTGCGAGTCTTTCGACAAGACCGAACTACATGAATGGCATTGTGCAATCGACAACTCGCACATTCGACGTTTGGGTCGAAGGCGAAGCGGGGGCCGAAGAGTTCAAGATGATCAATCGATTCAAGGTCGGCATCGGCGTCAGCGACCCGTTAAGCCCTCTCATCGACCGTGTTCTGAATCACCTCTACGAACGGGCCAACGCGTCGCTGGAAACCGGGCAGGCCTTTGAAGGCGAAGGCTGGACGCTGCATTCCACAGAACTCGTCGTCAACACGAAGCACAACACTCGCGGAGTGCAGTTTGAAGCGCTCGCCGCCGCTGACGTCTACGACAACCATCTGTGCGTCTGGCAGCATGGTGTCGATGAGCCGGTGCTGCGCATTCCCCTCAGTTCTGCGAACACGCAAATTCTGCAGCAGCTGTTGCAGGAACGAATCACGCCGAAACCGGCGGACGACGAAAACTTGGCCAGCAACCAGTTTGGAAGAATTCTTTTTGAACGCAAGCCCAGCAAATTGATGACCGCGCTTGTGTGGATGCTGCCGATTCTTGGGCTGGGAAGCCTCTTTGCGGCGGCGATCATGGCACTGGCGCACAACGATTTCACGGCCTTGGCAGTGGGGTTCTTGGTGTTCGCCGTAGTGCTGCTGATCTGGGCTTTACCGCTCTCGCAATACGTCGAATTCCGCGTGCATGAACAGGGTGTGCGCCGCAAATGGCTCTTTCGCAGGCAGCAATTGAGGTATAGCGAAGTCGATTCCTTCACCTATTCAGCGGTTCGACAGTACTACAAAGGGATGTATACTGGAACTAAATTCACGCTCACTTTCGCCGCGCTGGCCGGAGGTCAATGGAACAAGTTGACATATACGAAAACCTTGCGCAACGCTGATAACGATCTCGACTCCCTCCGTGACAAGGTCAGCCAGATCATCGCCGATCGAATGGCCGCACAATTTGCACTCGGCCGCGCTGTCGTCTGGACCGAGGGGCTGCGGTTTCTTCCCGAGGGGCTTGAATATCGGGCCGCGGGTTTTTTCGGTCGCAAAGCGCCGATCGTGATTCCGTACAGTCAGATCATGGGGTACGACGCGAATCAGGGGTTCTTCTGGATGTGGGTGGACGGTAAAAAGAAACCGGCTGTTAAGGAAAGCATGGCCCTGCCGAATTTCTTCCCGGGTTCGCTATTACTCGCACGCGTGCTCGCCGCCCGCGCGAGCACCACCCCAATGCTGGCTGCGGCGCCCTGACTTTTCGCGAAGCGATTGATTCACACCCGAGGCTTGCGGCTGAAGAGCAACGCGCCTGCCAACCCCTGACTTTGGCCGGAATGGTCGCTGTTCTGAGCGGCTCAGTCACGTTCCCCGAATGATCTTCAGCTCAGGCAGCGCGGCTTGTAGTTTCTTGACCCCTTCGTCAGTTACCTTCGTCTGCCATAAGTACAGCGACTTTAGTTTCTTGAGTGTGATCAGGTGTTCCAGGCCAGCATCGCCGATCTCGGTGCCGTATAGATTCAGGTATTCGAGGTTCTCCAGACCTTTCAGGTGCTCCAGCCCCTTGTCGCTGATTTTCGTTTTTTCAAGATGCAGCCGGACGAGAGACTTCTGGCCAGCCAGATAGACGAGTGCCTCATCTCCGATTTCCAGACCTCGCAGATTGAGTTGCGCCAGCCGTGTCAGATCCTTGATCGGGGCAAGTTGTTCGTTGGTCACTTTTCCCTGGGCGGTAATGTAGCTTACGTCGAGGCGGTTATCATTCTGCGCAATTTCGAGCACTAGAGCTCCGCTCTCACGAATTTTCGCAATCGCCTTTTTTTCCGCCTCAGATTCCTCGGCCTGAGCCAGAGAAATGACCGTGCCGAGAAACGCCGCCGAATACATGATTGAGCGCATGAGCTATTCCTCGTTTCAAAAGTACCATCATCAATGAGGGCCGCGACCTGACAAAAACAGGATCTGCGAAATCCGCATGGTCCAGGAGGTCGAATACCGCAAACACAAAGCTGATTATACTCTAACGCTGCCGCACGTCGATCAATAACTGGAGTCGTCACGCTCCGAGTGATGAGTAATCGGCGATTGACGGTCCTATTTCAGGCCCGGTTCGGCAGCGAACAACTGACTGCTGGGCGCCATGCGCGGTTAAAATCCCAACCCCACGCCATTCAGAACCCCGGTCTCGACGGTACCATCTTTGATGTCGAACATGGCGGGATACTGGGCTCGCCAGCGGCGGTTGGCAGCGGGGCAATACTGACGGCCATTTCCTTCAACGGCAACGACGCCGGGAATGCGCGCGGCGAGACTGGCCGAATGCAGGAACGACGCCCCTGGGCAGGTCAGATCCTGGACACAGAGGAACATACCGAGCTTCTGACCTGCGGCCGCCAGAAGCAGCGATTCGCTTTGCCCCTTGCACGCTTTGAGGGCGATACCGCTATATCCCTGTTCGCGTGCCAAAAGCAGGCTGTCGTAATCGACGAGCGATTCGTCGATTACGACTGGCTTCAGCTTGGCCGCCCCGTGCATCTTGTTCTCGGGATGGGCCGCGAGATCGCGGTGCGTCGGCTGCTCAATGTACTGCACCCGATCATACCCCGCCGGAGTCACCTTCTTGACCTTTTTCAGAAAATCGAGAACGTAATCGACATTGGCGCACTTCTCATTGAAATCGAGTGAGTAACTCCAGGTATCGCATCCACGGGCCGCCTGGGCTTCGCTGGCAACGCGGTCGACGGCGAGTACGCGCTCGACATCCCAGGCGAGATCGTCGCCACAAAGTTTGATTTTCAGATGCGTCAGGCCGTTGAATTTGATCCATTCACCGAGATTCTCCGGAAGCCCGTCGCCGATCTTTTTTTGCACATCGGCAGGCGTCAGAGGGTCGAGCGCCCCCACCAGATGATAGATCGAAAGCTTGGGCTTGGGTTGGCGCAATGTGTACCGGTCGAGGTATTCCCCTTTGAACGATTTATCGAGGTACTCAGACAAGTCGTGGTTCACATATTCGGAAGAGAGCGTGTCGAAGCAGTTCTTGCCATGCACGCGACCGTATGCGTCGTGCAGCGCCGCATCGAGCGGGCTGGCGGCAACGAGCTGTGCCAGGATGGGAAGAATCTCGGGAAGCTTCTGCTTCTGCTGCACGTTCTTGGCGAGGTGTTCGTATTCGCCTGTGAGCTGCTCAATGATGTCGATGGGGTGCCCATAGTCGGGAAAATCCGCCGCCAGCTCAACCACGTCAGTGGCAAACTGCGTCAGGGCCGCTTCAGCCATCTCCATCGAGAGGGTATCGGTGGGCCAAGCCCAGACGGCAGCCGCGGGCATGCTGCCAAATCCCACCTCCTGCCGTTTGTTCCGCGTTTCGACGCGAACTTCCACGTTGATGAGGCAGGCCTTGTCCATCACCCGACCGCCGAATTTAAGAGGAGACCGAAATGGAATCGGTTCAAAGGAACAACGAGCCTCAAGGATGGTGATGTCGGTCGCTTTCGGCATGATCTCGTGTGGTGGTGAAACGGTAGGGTTTACGCAAGGGACGCGGCTCAGTGCGACATACTACCCGGTTCTACCGGTTTGAATCAAGAACCGCCCGTTATTAGGGAATCTTGGAATCAGCGACGACTCGGGCGGATAGCTCCTGCAAGTGGCGGCTATTGACAGTCAAGTGCTCGCGCATCGCCGCAGCGGCTCCGGCAGAGTCGCGATTGCATACGAATTCGAGAATCTTACGGTGATGGTCGCACGCCAGGGCGGCCCCATAGCGACCAACCGTTTTCAGTCGGCTGTCGATCAGCACGCCGTGAATCGGCGCCAGCATCAGTGGCAGAAAACGATTGCCGGTCGCCTCGGCGAGAATCGTGTGAAACGCACCATCGGCCTTGACGTGAGCCGCCAGTGATTTGCGGGGATTACCCAGAACACGCTGTGTTTCTGCGAGCCGCGCCAGATGGGCGTCCGAACGCCCGATCGCCGCCAGTGCGGCAATCGTCGTTTCGAGCGTTAATCGAACAACGGCCAAGTCCTCGAGGGGCGCATCGGAAGTGCGCATCAGGCGTTCAAAGCCAACGGATATATCGCGTCCGTTAGGACTGGCGACGCGAGTGCCCGAGCCCTGACGGCTTTCGATCAGCCCCAGGCTGACGAGTCTTCCCAGCGCCTCGCGGACGACTGGCCGGCTCACCCCAAGCTGTTCGCACAGCACCCGTTCGGCCGGCAGATAGTCTCCCACAGCCAGCTGGCCCGAAATAATTGCCCGTTCGAGATGACGCGTGATTTCAGAAACACGCTGTTGAACTGTTTTGACGGGCATGATGCAATCGGTTGTGTATCATCGAGAGAGTGGCACGATTCTTCGCCACAACTTCAGACGGCGCGAGCGTGCCTGGCCGCGTTGAAACGAACTTACACTTGACAGCGTCAGGCCGATCGACCATTTTAATAAGTGGTAAGACCACTTTCAAGACAGACCTGTTTTGCGAACGGCAGGAAAGCGGGGCTCGTGCAGTGAGCCGGGGTGAACGCCTTCGAGGTGTATGAACGGCGAAATGATCGAAATTCCTGGCATCTTTCTGGCGAGAGTCGGCTTCGACGTCAGCGGGGGCGTTCCCAACGTCTCGTTGAGCGGAATATTTCATTCCTGTTCTTTTCAGCCGGACTCAATTTCTCGGGGTGGAGGCTCGGGCATCGTGCCAAAAACAAGCCTGATCGTTAAGATTGTCTGCGTCGCTCTGGTAACCGGCGCAACGACACCAACCGCGGTCGCCCGCGCCGATGAGCGTTTCTTCCGCGAGAAAGTCGCTCCGATCTTCGAACGGAGTTGTGTCGTCTGCCACCAGGGAGAAAAGCCTAAAGGGGGGCTGTCCTTGACGACCGCCGCAGGGCTGTCAGCCGGCGGAAAGACCGGCCCGGCGATCGAGCCAGGCAAGCCCGATGAAAGCTTGCTCATCGAGATGGTTGCTGGCGAGAAGCCGGCGATGCCACCCAAGGCGCAGGCCCTTTCAAACGACCAAGTCGCGGCGATCCGGCAATGGATTGCCGACGGTGCCCTTTGGCCCCGAGACCTGACGCTCCGCGACAGGCGTCTCGCAGGCGTCGACGATCGCTGGTGGTCGCTGCAGCCCCTCATGCGCTCCCCGGTTCCAGCGGTTCAATCTGACTGGGTGCGTACGCCGATCGACGCATTCGTTCTCGCGAAACTAAAAGAAAAAGGACTTACCAACTCGCGCGAGGCCGATCGGCAAACATTGATCCGCCGAGTTACATACGATCTGCACGGACTACCCCCGACCGCAGCAGAAATCGCATCGTTTCTGGCAGATGAATCGCTCGACGCATACGACCGGCTGGTCGACCGGCTGCTGGGGTCGCCGCGGTATGGCGAACGCTGGGGGAGGCACTGGCTCGACGTCGTGCATTTTGGCGAGTCGCACGGCTACGACAAAGACAAGCCCCGCCCCAATGCGTGGCCATATCGCGACTGGGTCATCGCCGCTTTCAACAACGACATGCCTTACGACCGGTTCGTCGCCGCGCAACTTGCAGGCGACGTTCTGGATCCCGACGATCCGCTGGCGATCGTAGCCACCGGGTTCATTGCCGCAGGTCCGTGGGATTTTGTGGGTCATGTCGAACTCCGCGAGGGAACGCTCGACAAGAAAATCACGCGCTCGAACGATCGCGACGATATGGTGGCCACCGTCATGTCGTCGTTTCTAAGTCTCACGGTACACTGCGCCCGCTGCCACAATCACAAATTCGATCCGATTTCGCAGGAGGAGTATTACCGGCTGCAGGCAGTCTTTGCCGGTGTCGACCGCGCTGACCGACCTTACGACCGCGATCCTCTCGTCCACGTTGCCCGGCGGCAATTGGTTCAGGAAAAAGGAATTCTTTCAGCTCGTCACAAGGCGATGGCCGATATCGCGGCGAAAATCAGCAGTCCCGAAATCGAAACAATCGACGCCGAATTGAAGGAGCTGTCGCGACGTCTGGCGAGCATGCCGCAGCCCGGGGAAGGGACTCAGGCGAGTCCGACAAATGGATACCATAGTGCCATCATGTCAGAACCAGACGCTAAGAAATGGGTACAGGTCGATTTGGGACGTAGCGTGGCGATCGACGAAATCGTACTGCTTCCCGCGCGGCCCACCGATTTTGCCGACACACCCGGTTTCGGTTTTCCGGCGCGGTTTCGAGTTGAGGTGTCAGACGATCCTGATTTTGCCGATAAGCAAACGGTCGCCGATCATACCGCGGAAGACTTCGCAAACCCCGGCGACCGGCCGTTCGTCATCAAAATGAACGACAGACATTCGCGTTACATTCGCGTGACGGCCACGCGACTCTGGAAGCGGAGTAACGATTTTGTTTTTGCACTGGCCGAGTTGCAGGCGATCTCCGCGAAAAAGAATCTGGCGCTGGGTGCCCACGTTACGGCACTCGATTCGATTGAGGCCGGCCGATGGAGCACCAAGCATCTGGTGGATGAGTACACAAGCCGCGCGCGTCTTGGCGACGATGAGTCATTCAAGGCCGCGCTGGCCGCACGCCATGCGGTTGAATCTCAGATGGCGAAACGCCGCGGGCGCCGTCAGGCCGCGATCGACGAACGGCTGGATGAACCAACACGAGCGGAACTGAGCGCGACAGCACGACGGCTAGCAGAAATCGACTCAAAACTTGCCGAATTGCCGACGTCGTCGCTGGTCTATGCCGCAGCGAATCGGTTTGCACCGCAAGGGGCGTTCGCGCCCGCGATTCCGCCCCGACCCGTTTATTTTCTGAATCGAGGAAGCGACAAAGCGCCGGGTGACGAAGTTGTGCCGGGGGCACTGTCGTGTCTGCCTGGGCTCAAGCCAGATTTCCCGCTGAAGAACCTGGCTGAGGAAGGGAGTCGTCGTGCAGCTCTGGCGAAGTGGATTGCCACTTCGCAGAATGCGCTGACGGCACGGTCAATCGTCAATCGCGTGTGGCAGTATCATTTCGGCCACGGAATCGTTGACACGCCAAACGATTTCGGGCACTTGGGTTCGTTGCCGACACATCCGGAGTTGCTCGACTGGCTGGCGGTCGAATTGATCGAGCCCAGCGCAGTATTGTTCAGAGGCGGCGCAACCCCTCCTGGTTCTCCCTTTTTAACGGGTAGAGAATTTGATTCATCTCCGTTGGCAAGAGAGAAGCACGAGGAAGCAGGACGCGCGCCCGCGTGGAGCCTCAAGCGACTCCATCGGCTAATTCTCACGAGCGCCGTGTATCGGCAGGTCTCGCATGACAATCCACGGAATGCGGCGATTGACTCGGGAAACCAGTATCTGTGGCGCATGAATCGACAGCGCCTCGAAGCCGAGGCGGTGCGTGATGCAGCTCTCTTCGTGAGCGGCAAACTTGAGCAGACGATGGGTGGACCTTCGGACCAGCAATTTCTGTTCAAAGACGATCATTCTCCAACCTATGATTACGAACGATTTGACGTCGATGGCCGGACAAGTTTGCGAAGGAGCGTCTATCGGTTCATTGTGCGCAGCGTTCCCGATCCTTTCATGGAGTGCCTCGATTTTGCCGATCCATCGTTATTGACTCCCAGACGAAATACAACCCTCACCGCCCTGCAGGCGTTATCGTTGCTCAACAACCAGTTCATGGTGCGGCAGGCAGAGCACTTCGCTGCCCGACTTGAGGCTTCAACGAGCGATCCTGATGAGCAAATCGACTTGGCGTATCGATGGGCTCTGGGCCGAGAGCCAACCAGCGACGAGCGCGTGGCCATAGCGAAATATGCGATCGAAAATGGGTTGGCAAATCTGTGCCGGGTGATTTTTAATAGCAATGAGTTCTTGTTTATTGACTGAAGCTCGATCGGACAACTTTTCACACCCAGGCGGCGGTGGCAACTGTAATCGCATACGAATATTCCTTACGCACCGAGTCAGAAATTACGGGGGTTGCAGGTACTCAAAACGTCACACTTCCGGATGAGCTTCACCGGTACTTACTGACGACCAGTCCTGGTGCGACTTATTTTTAATCGAAGGCGTTGAACCACGGACTGCTTCCCGATCCCTCGCAACTTCCAGGTGATGAATTCCAGTGGAACAATGCGGAAAGCTCGGGACGCAGTTTTAAATCGGCTCACCGGGGCTGATAGCAGCGAGTTGACTCTCCCTGTTGCGCAGACTTGTTACCGATAAAAGACGATGCGCCCGATAATCGACGGCACGAAAGCGAGATGAAAATGTCCCGAACACTGCTGACGAGCCGACCTTCCCATTATACCGCCGGCAAGCCACGAATCCCCAGCGCGGAATTTGACCGCCGACAGTTCCTCTGGCAGTACGGGGGCGGCTTGGGGGGAATTGCGCTGGCACATCTGCTCGGTCAATCGGGGCTCCTGGCAGAAGATACACAGTCGGCGTCTGGCGAAGAATTCAATGGCGGGTTGCATCATCCCGCCAAAGCCAAGCGGGTCATCCAGCTTTTCATGTCGGGCGCGGCCAGCCAGTGCGACACGTTCGATTATAAGCCCCGGCTCATCGAGCGCCACGGAATGCCCTTCGATCCCGGCGAGAAAGTCGAGCTATTTCAAAGCAGCCCCGGCGCGTGCATGCAGAGCCCGTGGGATTGGAAACAATTCGGCCAGTCGGGCAAATGGATGAGCAGTCTGGTGCCGCACCTGGCAACCTGTGTCGATGACATTGCGTTCATTCCGTCGATGGTGTCGAAATCGAATATTCACGGGCCGGCCACGTTCATGCAGAACACCGGATTCGTGCTGCCGGGGTTTCCGCATATCGGTGCCTGGGTTTCTTACGGCCTGGGAAGCATGAACGATAATCTGCCGACGTTCGTCGTGCTGCCAGATATGCGTGGATTCGCCCCCAACGGGCCAGGAAACTGGAGCGCGGGATTCCTGCCAGCCGCGCACCAGGGGACGATGCTTCGTCCGAGTGCGAAAAACCCCATCGCAGATCTTTACCCGCCGTTGTCGGCAAAGTTCATCACTCCCGACAGCGAACGACAATCGCTCGATCTGTTGCGCAAACTCAACGGAGTGCATCAGAAAGACCGGCTAGGAGACACACGGCTGGAAGCGCGGATTTCTGCATACGAATTAGCGGCGAAATTACAGGTGAGCGCCCCCGAAGTGCTCGACATTTCGCAGGAAAAACCGGCAACTCGCAGGCTCTATGGCCTCGATGAGAAGATTACTGAGGATTTTGGGCGCAACTGCCTGATCGCCCGCCGGCTCCTTGAACGCGGGGTGCGGTTCGTCCAGGTCTGGAGCGGGGCCGACAACGGCTTCCCCCGCCGGAACTGGGACAGTCACGAAGATATCGCCCGTGATCACGGAGAAATGGGAATGAGCATGGATAGGCCGGCCGCGGCGTTGCTCAAAGATCTGAAAGCCCGCGGTTTGCTCGACGACACGATTGTAATCTGGACGACCGAATTTGGCCGAATGCCATGCAGCCAGGGGAGCAAGGGACGCGACCACAACCCGTTCACGTTCACGTCGTGGGTGGCCGGCGGCGGGATCAAAGGCGGGGCCACGTACGGCGCCAGCGACGAATGGTCGTACAATGCCGCTGAAAACCCGACCGATTGCTACGATCTGCACGCCACCGTGCTGCATTTGCTGGGAATTGACCATCAGCGGCTGACATTTCGGCATAATGGCATCGACCGCCGACTGACAGACGTTCACGGGCATGTCATCCGCGAATTGCTTGCGTGAGTGACACCTGCGCACCTGAAGCAAGAAACTTACGTCGGGGCGCTGTTGAGGGGCATATCTCGTCGGATT
>JAYTRB010000480.1:0-1509 GCA_043746425.1 Planctomycetia bacterium | reverse complement strand
TCTGCCCCACGTCATCGGGAATGTCTTCCCGGAATCCGGTGAAGGTTATCACATTCGGGAAACCGAATTCGGCGCAGGCGTCGATGGCCTTGCGCAGTTTCTCGTGGCACATCGGCCAGTACTTGGGGTTGTTCATTCCTTTGTCGAAGCCGTGACTGCTGGCCAGAGAACAGATCAGGCCGTGCTTCTTGAGCGTCGGCCAATGTTCGGGGGCGACGATTTCGATCGCCGGAATACCGAGCTGTGTGGCAATCTGGCAGGTTTTTTCGATATCCCAGAACTTGCTGAAACACCAGTAGACGAGCGACTGGCGAATGTTTCCCTTGGCGACGACGGGTGGTTGCGACACGTTTTCTCTCCCGAGCGAAAGGCTATCCAGCGGCAGGCCGCCCAATGTCAGGCTACCCAATGTCAGGCTACCCAGTGCAGCCATCCCCGCCGATTGCACGAGCATCTGCCGGCGGCCGATGGGAAGCAGTGGAGTGGTCAAATGATCGTTCATGGTGGCGGCTCCTGTAGCGTTTCATTGTTGCGCGCCTGAGGAAAGAGTGCAAGAACAGACCAAATCCATGAGCGGTGGCTGATCAATCAGATCTGGTGCGCGAGACAAAACGGAAAACTGAAATCATTGATCGAACCGTATCGTGCGGCTCGCGGTTGCTTTGGCCCGGTCAACCGCCAGGCGACGGCCCTGTTGTCTATTTCAAGATGGGCGTCGGCTTTGCCTCTTGCAGCGGAACCTGCGTGGGCCCGGCGACATAAGCCACGAGGTCGCGGATTTGTTCGGGAGATAGCTTCTGCAGCAGCCCATCGGGCATCATTGAGACAGACGAGACTGCGCGGCTCTCGATCTCGTCGACTGGTACGATGACTTTTTCGTTGACCGATTGAATCGTGACGGCCGCCTTGCTTTCGGCGACCACCAGCCCCGTAATGATGCGGCCACCTGTTGTTTCAATGATCTGCATCTGATAATCGCGGACGACAGCTCCACTGGGATCGACGAGGTTTTCGAGCAGATAATCAAGATTCTGCCGTTGCGAGCCGGTAATGTCTGGTCCGATCGTCCCGCCAACGTCAAATAGTTTGTGACAGTTGGCACACGCCTGCTGAAATACCACTCGCCCGGCCGATCGGTCGGCCCGCGCCAGCGACTGGGCCGACAGACGTTTCTTCAGCTCGGCGATGATTTTTGCCTTGTCTGAGGCCGTTTCGCGAACCGCGCCCCACAGGGCGTTGACCCGTGCCGTGACGCGTTCGTTTTTCAGATTCAGCAGTTGTCGTGCTGTAAATGCGGTGAGCTCTGTACGCGAGACTCGCATTTCTTCGATCGCATCGAGCAGCGCCATGGCCCATACCGGCCGCGAGGCCAAAGTCTGCACGGCATCCTGGCGGGCGGTCGCGTCGTAGGTCGAAAAGCTCTCGAGAATCGTGGCCGGTATGTTTCGATCGTCGCACTCAGCCAGTCCGCGAAGTGCGGCACTCTGCGTCGCGCGATCGCGAACGAGT
>JAYTRB010000479.1:0-1674 GCA_043746425.1 Planctomycetia bacterium | reverse complement strand
CGCGAAGGCGAATCTGGGCCGGGCGTTGTGGTTGCCGACGATGCACATTAGTTCGGATTATTCATTCACCGGCAAACGAGCCACGCGGTGTTTTTGTAGCAGACGTAATGCAAGACCGCACCAGCGCTCCTGGTGAAACGCGACGAACTCCCGGTATTAAAGCGACTCGACACGCCGAATGTCGACGAAATCGACTGCGATGGCGGCTTTTTGGCCTGAATTCTGCGCCCAGTGGCTGATTGATCGAGTGGAGCGACGACATCCGACATTCGAGTCACGAAACGTTGACAGGCGGCGGGCGTATGTGGCCTGATCGCGGTCTGTTGCAGCAGAACGCTGCCGCCGAGCAGATTCTGTGGCACTGGCGGTTGCGCGGCGGGGCGCCATCGTCGGAAAGCGATTCAGTCTCTTTGTCGGTCGCCTGCCGGCGCACTCCCAAAATGGCCCGGCTTGAGGCCCTGCTGTTGGTGGCCGATGTGCCCCTCTCTCCGCGCCGGCTGGCGCAACTGGCGACTCTCGCCGACGCCACCGAAGCCCGCACGCTGATCAACCGCCTGAACGCCGCGTTTGAACAGGCCAGTACCCCCTTTCGGGTCGAGCGAGTCGCTGCGGGCTATCGCCTCTTCACCCTTCCACAGTTCGCATTCTGGCTTGGAAAGCTGCACCACCGCGAGGCCGAGCTCAAGCTGTCTCCCCCGTCGATGGAGACGTTGACGATCGTTGCCTATCGGCAGCCTGTTACACGCGCCGACATTGAGGCCATTCGTGGCGTTCAATGTGCTGAAATGATTAAGCAGCTCATGGAGCGTGGCCTGGTGCGGATCGGCGGCGAAGACGACTCGCTCGGCCGTCCGTTTCTCTACGAAACGACGCGCCGATTTCTTGAAACGTTCGGGCTACGCGATCTTGAAGAGTTGCCATTGGCCGCCAAGCTGCGCCGGACCGGCGGAACTGTCGCGTCTGCCAACAACTTGGCTGAGGCCCCACCCGACGCGGCGCCTCCCTTCGAAGCGCCACACACTGCTGTTGAAGAGGCCGGGTGAGATCGCAACAACATCCCTTTGCCAAACGTCGGCGACGCTTTACAATTGCTGTGATAAAGACCGTCAGGTTCTCGGGGAATAGACCATGGTTCGTACTGATCGTCGTTGGTCGGATGTTCGGGTGCGTCGCATTGGCCGTCGCCTCACTCTGGCGGCGGTAATGGTCGTGGTTGTTGCGGCCGAAGGATGCCTGTTGTCGGGCGCCGCGGTGCAGGCTCAATCGCGCGACCCCTACGCCGAAGCCCGCAATCGAATGGTTGACGAAGAAATCTCGCGCGAGGGCGTCAAGCATCCGGGTGTGCTCAGATCGATGCGAACCGTGCCTCGGCATCGGTTTGTGAAGCAGAAAGACCGTGCGGGAGCCTATTTCGATCAGGCCATCGCCATCGGAAAAAAACAGACGATTTCGCCGCCGTTCATCGTGGCCTACATGACGGAAATGCTCGATCCGATGCCGGAAGACAAGGTTCTCGAGATCGGCACTGGCAGTGGGTACCAGGCAGCCGTTCTGTCTGACCTCGTCAAAGATGTCTATACAATCGAGATCGTTGAAGAACTGGGGAAAAGTGCGGCCAAGGTTCTAAAGGAACTGAAGTACGATAATGTGCATCCCCGTATCGGCGATGGGTTC